>NZ_JHQR01000140.1 GCF_014843825.1 Mesorhizobium silamurunense | reverse complement strand
CGGCGCCTCGGTATCGAGCCAATGGAACGTGAAACACAATGAGCGCAAGGCCCCTCGCCCGCTATGACGCGACCTTGCGCGGGCTGGCGCGCAACGACCGGCTGAGAACGATTGTGCCGCGCGCCGGACTCGACTTCTCGTCGAACGACTATCTCGGGCTTGCCAGATCCCAGAGGCTAGCCAATGCCATCGGCGCAGCGCTCGCTCGTGGCACGCCAGTCGGAGCAAGCGGTTCGCGACTGCTCCGAGGCAATGCGCCCGAACATGAGGAGCTTGAGGCAAACGCGGCGGCGTTCTTCCGTGCCGAGCGTGCCTTGTTTTTCGGCGGCGGTTATATCGCCAATTTCGCCCTCCTCACAACACTGCCGCAGAAAGGCGATCTTCTCGTCCTCGACGAACTTGTGCATGCCAGCGCCCATGAAGGCGCCCGTGCCGGCCGGGCGCAAATTGCCGTCGCGGCTCACAATGATGCGGACGCTTTTGCAAACATCATCCAGGAGTGGCGCCAATCCGGCGGTATTGGACACGTGTGGATCGCTGTCGAAAGCCTGTACAGTATGGATGGCGACCGCGCACCGCTCAAAGACCTCATGGTGCTGGCCGATCGCCATGACGGGTTCTTGCTCATCGATGAAGCGCATGCGACCGGCGTCTACGGGCCGAATGGGCGCGGCCTTGCCGCCGCGTTCGAGGGACGCGAGAATGTGGTGACGCTGCATACATGCGGCAAGGCGCTTGGCGCGTCCGGCGCGCTGGTGACCGGACCGCGAACGTTGTGCGACTATCTCGTCAACCGATGCCGGCCATTCATCTATGCAACGGCGCCATCGCCGTTAATGGCCGTCGCGGCCCAGGAAGCGCTCGCTGTCCTGCAGGAGGAGCCTGATCGCCGCGACCGTCTGGCCGACCTGGTGAGCTTTACCGCCGAAGAACTGATGAAACGCTGCGGCGTTGCGGCCAGCGGTTCGCAAATTCTCCCGGTCATCGTTGGCGACAACGGCCGTTGCATGGCGGTGGCGGCGGCACTCCAGGCGCGCGGTTTCGACATACGCGGCATTCGCCCGCCGACGGTGCCCGAAGGCACGTCGCGGCTGCGCATCTCACTGACGCTCAACGTCGACGAGGCCGACATTTCCGCCATGGTCGAGGCGCTCGTCGAAGTGTTGGCCCAAACATGATCGGAGGCGGCATGACCCAACGCATCGTCATAACCGGCACAGACACCGGAATTGGCAAAACGGTGTTCTCGGCGGGATTGGCCGGCCTGCTCGACGGCTTCTACTGGAAGCCGGTGCAATCGGGCCTCGACGGCGAGACCGACAGCGACGTGGTCGCGCGGCTTGCCGGCTTGCCTTCGGAGCGCGTGCTGCCGGAGGCCTACCGCTTGAAGAGCCCGCTGTCGCCGCATCGCTCGGCCGAGATCGACGGCGTCGCGATCAAGGCTGCCAATCTTACTTTTCCCGTCCTGCCGACGCCGCTCGTCATCGAGGGCGCGGGCGGGCTGATCGTCATCGAGGGCGCGGGCGGGCTGATGGTGCCGCTCAACCGGCGCACAAGGTTCATCGACATCTTCGCTGAGTGGCGGCTGCCGGTCATTTTGTGCGCCCGCACCACGCTCGGCACCATCAACCACACGCTCCTGTCGATCGAGGCCCTGCGAGCGCGCTCCATCCCGCTGGCCGGCATCGCTTTCATCGGCGATGAGATGGCCGACACGCAACGGACAATCGTTGAAATGGGCGGTGTGCCGCAGCTTGGCAGGCTGCCGTATCTCGATCCACTGACGGACAAAACACTGCGAGACGCAATGATTGCCGGCTTCGCCTTCGCCTCGTGCACGGGAGATCACTGATGTCCCAGTCCCGTGTGTGGCATCCATTCACGCAGCACGCGCTCGAGCCCGCGATCCCTGAAATCGTCCGGACGGAAGGCGCCTACCTCCACAAGGCAGACGGCACGCGCATCCTGGATGCCATTTCCTCCTGGTGGGTCGTCACCCACGGCCACCGCCATCCCCGCATCATCAAGGCCATCGAGACGACCGCGGAGAGCCTCGACCAGATCATCTTCGCCGGTTTCACGCACGAGCCGGCCGAGCGCCTCGCGAAAGCACTCGTCGGCCTCGCTCCGCCCGGCCTCGACTGGGTGTTCTTTTCCGACAGCGGCTCGACCTCGGTCGAGGTCGCGCTGAAGATGGCGCTCGGCTATTTCCGCAACATCGGCGCGCCGCGCTCGCGCATCGTCGTCATGGAGCACAGCTATCATGGCGCCCGCGGCGTGTTCAACGCCGCCTACGAGCCGCTGCTGTTCGAGGTCGACACCATCCCCTTCCCGGCCGCCGGGCGCGAGCAGGAGACGCTGGACCGGTTCGAGGCAGTCTCCCGTGACCGGCACGCCGCCGCGCTGATCGTCGAGCCGCTGGTGCTCGGCGCCGGCGGCATGCTGATGTATCCGGCCTGGGTTCTCACTGAGTTGAAGAAGATCTCCGAGGCCTCTGGAACCCTGCTGATCGCCGACGAGGTGATGACCGGCTGGGGCCGCACCGGGACCATGTTCGCCTGCGAGCAGGCATCGATCTCGCCGGACATCCTGTGCACCTCGAAAGGGCTGACGGGCGGCGTGGTCCCGCTGGCCGCCACGCTTGCGACCGATGCCATCTTCCAGGCCCACTATTCGACGGACCGCAAAAGGACGTTTTTCCACTCAAGCTCCTACACCGCCAATCCGATGGCCTGCGCGGCGGCACTCGCCAATGTCGAGATCTGGCATGACGAACCGGTGGCCGAGCGCGTCGCGGCCCTGAGCGCAAAACAGGCCGCCGGGCTGCAACGCTTTCGGGACAATCCATACTTTGCCGACTGCCGCGCCACGGGAACGATCGCAGCCGTCGATCTGCGCACCGGCTCTGCCGGCTATCTGGCCGACATCGGGCCGAAGCTGCGCGCTTTTTTCCTCGAGCGCTGACTGCTCGTGCGTCCGCTCGGCAATGTGCTGTATCTCCTGCCGCCCTATTGCATCACCGGCGACGAACTGGACGGGCTCTATGATGCCATAGAGGAGGCCGGCGAACGCTTCGGCGCGAAGCCTTGAGCAGATCGTCGACTATTCTCGGGTTCGGCCATCATGCGCCGGCGCGCAAGGTCAAGAATCCGGAAATCGAAAACCGTCTCGGGCTCGAACCTGGCTGGATCGAGCGGCGCACCGGGATACGGTCGCGCTTCTGGGCAACCGACGAAGACACGCTATCGGGCATGGCCGTGCAAGCCGGCGACATGGCGCTGGCGAATGCCGGCATCGACCGTGGCGACATCGGTCTTTTGCTGCTTGCCACCTCGACACCCGATCACCTCTTGCCGCCCAGCGCGCCGCTGGTCGCCCATCGGCTGGGACTCGGCCGCGCCGGCGCGGTCGACCTGACCGGCGCCTGCGCCGGCTTCATCTATGCGCTGATGTTCGCCGACGGGTTTACCCGCCTGCACGGAAAGGCGAGCCTTGTCATTGCCGCCAACATCCTCAGCCGCCGCATCAATCCGGCCGAGCGTGGCAGCGCCGTGCTGTTTGCCGATGCCGCCGGAGCCGTGGTGATTGGTCCGTGCGATGACCCGGACCGGGGCATCCTCGGTGCCTCGGTGGATTCCGACGGCTCGCGCTATGGTCTGATCCAGATTGCCGCTGGCGGGAGCAACACGCCGTTCCACGCCGACCTCGATCTCGCCCAGACTCGGATAACCATCACCGACGGCCGCGAAGTGTTCGCCAAGGCCGTCGAGATGATGACCGCCTGCTCGCGGGATGCATTGGCCACAGCCAAAATGCTGCCGCATGACATCGACCGGTTCGTGCCGCACCAAGCCAATGCTCGCATTTTCGATGCGGTCGGGCGAAACCTCGGCATTGCCGACCACGCGATCGTCAAGACGATCGCGGAGTACGGCAACTCTTCCGCCGCCACGATCCCGCTGTCGCTCTCGCTGGCCAATCGCAGGGAGCCATTCCGACCGGGCGAGAGGATTCTTCTGGCGGCGGCGGGTGCGGGTCTTAGCGGCGGCGCCCTTGTCGTCGGAATCTAGCGGGGGTGACCCGCTGCCAAGATTAACCTTGCATGATGAATAGGGACAACAAAACCAATGCGCAAAATAGTCGCCGGCAAGCTGCACGGCATCCACGTCACCGAAGCAAACCTCGATTACCATGGTTCGATAACGCTCGACCCAGACCACTGCGAAGAAGCAGCGATCCTGCCCATGGAATTCGTGGAGATTTGGAACAAGAATTCCGGTGCGCGGATTTCGACCTATGTCATCCTCGGCGAGCGCGGCTCACGATGCTGTATTCTAAACGGAGCAGCTGCCCGCACTTGCCAGCCCGGCGACCAGATCATTGTCTGCAACTCCATCTATCTGGACGAAGCGCACATTACCTCTCTGAAGCCGCGGATCGTTACGTTCGACCAGGATAACAACATACTCGACCGCCTGAGTTACTCCGTCGATCTTGACCCAGACGGCCGTTACAGCTTCTCGATCCTTGACGAGGCGAACGAGCCCTTGGCCATTCCTGCCCTGGTCTCCGGGGCGTGACTCCCGCCGCACATGTGAGAAAGTCTCTCCGTCCCGTTCCAGCTTGCCCAGCGCTGAAGAGAGGACCTGAGCCTCACGGATCGCGCAATGTCGGCAACTCCACGGTTGAGCCAACAGCCACGCGGCTCGATTCCCTGTCTGAAGTCAGTTGCGGCGGCCGCCTGCAAATTCTTGCTGCTTTTTCCAGCGCCGCGGCCGGGTCCTTGACGACCTGGCTTTTCATGATCTTTGCCGACGTGTCGATCAAGCGGGTCACATAGTCGTCTTCCGCATCGCCAGCGGTGCCAACCATCATCGTAAATATGGCCAGCCGAACGGCCGCAAGCAGCGTTGAAATGGCCCTTCGGCGATGTGTTCCTTCCGTCGGCGCAAAGGCTCACCAGCCATCAACGTCTCCCCAAATCCGATGCAGCTGTCAGCGTTCGTCAATCGGTGGCTTGCTAGCAAGGCCGAGCCTGGCTCGTTGGTCATCGGCGAAATTCTCGGCGGGAGACTGTGTCATGAACCGAAGAACTGTCAGTTTGCCGTCCTCGACAATATGAACGGCCCATCCCCCGCCGCAACGCTTGACGCGCACGTCATTTGGCTCGCCAGCCACCATCGCTGCCCCTCATTTTCGTCGCCCTGGACCGAGACTGGAAGGCGTTCCCCGCACAGCGAAAAACACGAGAGCTTACGTAACGTCAAGCGCGGATTTTGTGATAGCTGATGCCTTGCCGATTTGACGGCGACGAGGATTTGGGCACGGAACGTCGGACCCGCGCGGCATCTTGCGCTCGTATCGATTTAGATGCCCGGATCGTGAATGTTAATGCAGACTTAACTACCCGCGGTCAATGTGACTGAGGACGCGTATTCAGTCCGAGTAACGCTGCAAAACCCCGCCGCTCGGGCCCAAGAGTGGCGGGTTTTTCGGCTGTGAAACGCTGGCGCGCAGAAGGCGGTGCAATCTGATCGCTGCGCCGCAAACAGGTCGCGACCGGCGGGCAGCAGGACATCTCGGCAAGCCGTGGTTTTCACAGCAGTGCGTCACGATCGCCCTGGTTTTGCCGAGCCGTCATGCGCAGCCATGGCGTTCACGCCGGACTGAATCCGGCGCGCATCCTTCTGCAAAGTCTCAAGAATGGCGATATCGATCCTGTCGAGCGGCATTTTCCGTGAATCCTGCGAATATCCTGCTATTTCACGCAAGGATTATCGAAACCGGCTTGCCCACGCAAGCGCATTCGCAAACACTTGCGAGCCGATTCATGGTTCACTCCGACAATACAGGGAGTGAGCCCAAAAGGGCCCGGATCAGGAGAAGAAAATGCGCGTCGGCTGCCCCAAGGAAATCAAGAACCACGAATATCGCGTCGGCCTCACGCCAGGCTCGGTCCGCGAATATGTCGCTCACGGCCATGAAGTGCTGGTCGAGACCGGAGCGGGCGGCGGCATTGGTGCCGACGACAACGCCTACCGCGCGGCCGGCGCCACCATCGCCAAGACCGCCGCCGACGTGTTTGCCAAGTCCGACATGATCGTCAAGGTCAAGGAGCCGCAGCCCAACGAATGGGTGCAGCTGCGTGACGGCCAGATCCTCTACACCTATCTGCATCTCGCTCCGGATCCGGAGCAAACCAAGGGCTTGCTGGCCTCCGGCGTCACGGCGATCGCCTACGAGACCGTCACTGACGATCGCGGCGGTCTGCCGCTGCTGGCGCCGATGTCGGAAGTTGCCGGCCGTCTGTCGATCCAGGCCGGCGCCACGGCGTTGCAGAAGGCCAATGGCGGCCGCGGCGTATTGCTCGGCGGCGTGCCCGGCGTGCTGCCCGGCAAGGTCAC
>NZ_JHQR01000137.1 GCF_014843825.1 Mesorhizobium silamurunense | reverse complement strand
CGATGCCGCAGCCGCCGGTTTCGAGCGTGCCGCGGCGTCCGCAGCAGGAGCTGCCCGTGTTCGCCGCGCTCGATCTCGGCACCAACAATTGCCGGCTGCTCGTCGCCGTGCCTGGCCGGCACGGCCAATTCCGCGTCATCGATGCCTTTTCCCGCATCGTCAGGCTGGGTGAGGGGCTCTCCGCCAGCGGGCGGCTCGGCCAGGCCGCCATGGATCGCGCCGTCGAGGCGCTCAAGATCTGCGGCGAGAAGCTGCGCAACCGCAAGATCAGGAAGGCAAGGCTGATCGCCACCGAGGCCTGCCGCTCCGCCGAAAACGGCGTCGAGTTCCTCGAACGCGTCGAGCGTGAGGCAGGGCTGAAACTGGAGATCATCGACCGCCAGACCGAGGCCCGCCTGGCCGTCTCCGGCTGCGGCTCGCTGGTCGAGCGCGATACGCGCGGCGTGGTGCTGTTCGACATCGGCGGTGGCTCGTCCGAGATCGCGCTGATCGATCTCACGCGCGGCCAGCGCTCGCCGCGGCTCGCCAACCACATCGTCTCCTGGACCTCGCTTCCCGTGGGTGTCGTCTCGCTCGCCGAGCGCTTCGGCGGCCGCACGGTGACGCGCGAAACCTTCACCGCCATGGTCGACGACGTTGCGGTGCGGCTCAAGGCGTTCGACGGGCGCGACCGGCTCGCGCATGTGCTGGCCAGCCCCCAGTTCCACCTGCTCGGCACCTCCGGCACGGTGACGACGCTGGCCGGCGTCCATCTCGATCTCGAGCGCTACGACCGCCGCCGCGTCGACGGGCTGTGGATGGACCGTCAGAGCGTCGACCGGATGGTGGAAAAACTGATCGGCTGGGATTTCCAGCAGCGCGTCGCCAATCCCTGCATCGGCGCCGATCGCGCCGACCTGGTGCTTGCCGGCTGTGCTATCCTGGAAGCGATCCGCGGCGTGTGGCCATCTGAGCGGCTCCGCGTCGCCGACCGCGGCTTGCGCGAGGGGATTTTGAGCGAGCTGATGGCCGATGACGGCGCCTGGCGCAGAGCATGATCCCAAAAAGTGGAAGCCGGTTTTGGAAGAGATCGTGCTCAAGAGAGAACGGCCATGAGCAAGAAGCCTGAAAAGCCTGGCTCGGCCGGCATGCGCGTGCTCAAGACCAGGATCAAGAAGAAGAGCGGCCTGAAGGAATCCTCGCGCCGCTGGCTCGAGCGCCATATGAACGATCCCTACGTGCAGCGCTCCAAGGCCGACGGCTACCGCTCGCGCGCCGCTTACAAGCTGATCGAGATCGACGACAAGCACCATCTGCTCAGGCCCGGCATGAAGGTGATCGATTTGGGTGCCGCTCCCGGCGGCTGGTGCCAGGTGGCGGCGGCGCGCACCAGGTCGACGGCCGAGAACCCGCATGTCGTCGGCATCGATTATCTCGAGATGGACGCGGTGCCGGGCGCGCCTGTGCTGCTGATGGATTTCCTCGACCCGGAGGCGCCGCAGAAGCTGTCCGAAGCGCTCGGCGGCCAGCCCGATGTCGTGCTGTCGGACATGGCGGCTCCCACCACTGGCCACCGTCGCACCGACCATCTGCGCACCATGCACCTATGCGAGGTCGCCGCCGATTTCGCGCTGCAGGTCTTGAAGCCCGGCGGGCATTTCCTCGCCAAGACTTTTCAGGGCGGCGCCGAGAACGAGCTCTTGTCTCGGCTGAAGCAGAACTTCCGCTCGGTCCACCACGTCAAGCCGCCAGCTTCGCGGGATGAATCGGTGGAGCTTTACCTGCTGGCGAAGGATTTTAAGGGGTAGCACCTTTCCTTCTCCCCTTCTTGTGGGAGAAGGTGGCCGAGCGAAGCTCGGTCGGATGAGGGGGGCTCCAGGGAACTCCAACGCGCTGCGCGCCGATCCACCTTTTCCCACAAGGGGAAGAAGGGAAGGGCGCCTACTTCCCCGCCGTCCCCACCGTCTCCAGCGCCTTCGGCGTCGTCAGCCTGCCATGTCCGGAAACGGCGTTGCCGGCATCGGGCGCCAGCCGCATGAAGGTCAGCGAGGCGATCGCCGAGACGGCCGCGACGATGAAGAAGGCGATGTGGAAGTCGCTCAGCGTCAGCGGCCCGCCATGGATCGAGGTCGACACCTCCAGTATTCCGCCGGCCAGCGCCACGCCGAGCGCGATCGAAAGCTGCTGGAAGACAGCGGTGATCGGCGTCGCCTTGCTGGTGTCGGCGGCGGAAATCTCGGCATAGGAGAGTGCGTTGACGCCGGTGAAGAACATCGAACGGATGAAGCCGCCGACCAGCAGGATCGCGAGCATCAGCGCATAGGGTGTTTCGGGGGTGAAGAGGCCATAGATGGCGATCGAGCCGGCGGCGATCAGCGAACCGCAAATCAGCACCCGGCGGAACCCGGCGAGCCTGAAGAGCAACGCCGTGACGAACTTCATGCCGATGGCACCGATCGCCGAGACGAAGGTGATCATGCCGGACTGGAACGGCGTCAGGCCGAAGCCGATCTGGAACATCAGCGGCAGGAGGAACGGCACAGCGCCGATGCCGATGCGGAACAGCGAGCCGCCGAGCACGGAGGAACAGAACACCTGGTTGCGGAACAGCTCCAGCGCCAGCAGCGGGTTTTTGGCGCGCCGCGCATGCAGGAGGTAAAGCACGCCCGAAACCAGGCCGACGGCAACCGTGATGAAGCCGGCGATCGGCGGCAGAGCGGGCAGGCTGACGACGGAGAGGCCGAAGACGATTCCGGAAGCCGCTAGCCCACTCAGCACGAAGCCGGGGAAGTCGAGCGGCGGTGTTTCGGTCGGCCCTGTTTCCGGCAGATAGCGTGTCGCGAGCCAGATCCCGACGAGTCCGATCGGGACGTTGATGAGAAAAATCCAGTGCCAGGTGAAATAGGTGGTGATGAAACCGCCGATCGGCGGTCCGACCAGCGGCCCGACCAGTGCCGGCACCGTCAGCCACGACATCGCCGCGACAAGCTCGTTCTTCGGCGTGGCGCGCACCAGCACCAGGCGCCCGACCGGCGTCATCATGGCGCCGCCAATGCCTTGCAGGAAGCGCGACACCACGAAGGCCGGCAGCGAATAGGCAAAGGCGCAGGCAACCGAGCCGGCGATGAAGACGGCGATCGCGGCGCGAAACACGTTCTTGGCGCCGAACCGGTCCGCCATCCAGCCGCTGATCGGAATGAAGATCGCCAGCGACACCAGATAGGCCGTCAGCGCCAGCTTCAGCGCGATCGGGCTGGTGTGGATATCGATGGCGATCGCCGGCAGCGAGGTCGCAATCACGGTCGAATCCATGTTCTCCATGAAAAGTGCGACCGCCAGGATGAGCGGGATGATGCGGTTCAAGGGAGCGCCCTGAGTTGTCTTCGCGATTCTGGGGCCCGGCTGGGGGCAAGCCGGCACGCCCGGGCGGTTATCACGCACAGGCCCGGATGTCGCATTAAATTGCTGTCACTTTTGTGCGACCGCAACCATTGGTGGCCGTCACGACCCGGCAAATGGCTTGCTAAATTCGGACGCATCACTATTGTAGTGAAAATAACTACAGGCAGGTGCAATCATGGACGAAGCCGTTTCGGCAGCCGATGCCAATCGCAGATTCTCCCATATCCTGCGTGAGGTACGGGAGGGCCACAGCTACGTCGTGACCAGCCATGGGCGGCCGGTGGCGCGGATCGTGCCTGCGGACAAGCACGAGGGCGTAGCCTCCCGCTCGCGCGCGGCATTGCTGTCGCGGCTCGAACGGCAGCCGATCGTCGATGCCGGACGCTGGACCCGCGACGAGCTTTATGAGGACGATCGGTGAAGGTCGCGATCGACACCAACGTCCTTGCCTGTGCGGAGGGCGTCAATAATATGGAGAAACGCGACGTCGTTCTCGAACTGCTGCACAACCTTCCACCAGAGGCCGCCATTATTCCGGTCCAGGTGCTGGGCGAACTGTTCAATGTTCTCGTCCGCAAAGCCGGAAGGTCGCCTCAGGAAGCTCGGGATGCGTTGCTTGGCTGGAGCGACGCCTTCCCGGTTGCTGGAACGACGCCGGACGTGATGATGACGGCTGTCGATCTTGCAGCGGACCATCGCTTCGGCATCTGGGATGCTGTCACTCTCTCCGCTGCTTCGCACACAGGTTGCCGGCTGCTCCTGTCGGAAGACCTGCAGGACGGCTTCACCTGGGGCGGTGTAACCGTCGTCAATCCTTTTGCATCGCCGCGTCATGCTTTGCTGGATGCTCTCCTGGGTGCGGAATAGAACCTGAAGCGTCTCGCAACGATCGGCTTTTCAACCGCAGCAGGACGTGTTACCAGCCAGCGCCAATCCTGAAAGGGAAGATGAGAGTCGGCGCTGGCCATTTCGGCCCAGCGCCTTTTCCGCATTCAAAAGGACTGGCCATGGCAAAAATCATCGAGACGTCCACCGGCACGTTGGCGCTGACCTTTGACGACGTGCTGTTGCAGCCCGGCCATTCCGAGGTGATGCCCGGCCAGACCGACATCCGCACCCGCATCGCCGGCGACATCGATCTCAACACGCCGATCCTGTCGGCCGCCATGGACACCGTTACCGAAGCGAGGCTGGCGATCGCCATGGCGCAGGCCGGCGGCATCGGCGTCATCCACCGCAATTTCTCGCCGGCAGAGCAGGCCGAGCAGGTCCGGCAGGTGAAGAAATTCGAGTCGGGCATGGTGGTCAATCCCGTCACCATCGGCCCCGACGCGACGCTGGCCGACGCGCTGGGGCTGATGCGCGCGCATGGCATTTCCGGCATTCCGGTGGTGGAAAATGGCGGCACCGGCGGCCACACCGTCGGCCGGCTGGTCGGCATCCTCACCAACCGCGACGTACGCTTCGCCTCCGATCCGTCGCAGAAGGTCTACGAGCTGATGACCCGTGAGAACTTGATCACGGTGAAAGAGAATGTCGACCAGGACGAAGCGAAACGCCTCCTGCATAAGCACCGCATCGAAAAGCTGGTGGTGGTCGACCGGAAGGGCAATTGCGTCGGCCTGATCACCGTCAAGGACATCGAGAAGTCGCAGCTCAACCCGCACGCCACCAAGGACGCGCAGGGGCGCCTGCGCGCCGCGGCCGCCACCAGCGTCGGCGACGACGGCTTCGAGCGCGCCGAACGCCTGATCGACGCCGGCGTAGACCTTCTGGTCATCGACACCGCGCACGGCCATTCGCAGCGCGTGCTGGATGCGGTGACGCGGGCCAAGAAGCTCTCCAATTCCGTGCGCATCCTGGCCGGCAATGTCGCCACCGCCGAAGGCACGCAGGCGCTGATCGATGCCGGCGCCGACGCCGTCAAGGTCGGCATCGGCCCGGGCTCGATCTGCACCACCCGCATCGTCGCCGGTGTCGGCGTGCCGCAGCTATCCGCGATCATGTCGGCGGTCGAGATGGCTGAGAAGTCTGGCGTGAGCGTGATCGCCGACGGCGGCATCAAATATTCGGGCGATCTCGCAAAGGCGCTCGCCGCCGGTGCAAGTGCCGCCATGATCGGCTCGCTGCTTGCCGGCACCGACGAAAGCCCGGGCGAGGTCTATCTGCACCAGGGCCGCTCCTTCAAGGCCTATCGCGGCATGGGCTCGGTCGGCGCGATGGCGCGCGGCTCGGCCGACCGCTACTTCCAGGCCGAGGTCCGCGACACCCTGAAACTGGTTCCGGAGGGCATTGAAGGGCAGGTTCCCTACAAAGGACCTGTGGCTGGCGTGCTGCACCAGCTTGCAGGCGGCCTGAAAGCCGCTATGGGTTATGTCGGTGGACGCGATCTTGCCGAGTTCCGGGAACGCGCCACCTTTGTGCGCATATCAAACGCCGGACTTCGTGAAAGCCACGCCCATGACGTCACGATCACCCGCGAAAGCCCGAACTATCCGGGCGGAATTTGATCAGGCCGACGAGCGGCCGGATCGCCCGGGCTTGTGGCGTGGCTTGACCGTGACGGTGTTGCGCCTGTCGCGTCATGCGGCGGCGCTCTCCGTCGCTTGCGCCGCGATCTTCATCGCCATGACGGCGCTCGAGTTTTTCTATTTCCGCCGGCTGAGCGGCGGGCTCCCCTCGCTCGACATGCGTGTCACCGGCTTCACGCCCGATGAAGGCATGGCATGGCTGACGGCCCTTGGCCGGCGCGGCGGCGAGATCATCATCGTCTGGCACTATCTGACTTTCGATCTGCTGTTCCCGGCGTTGCTCTCGCTCACCTTGCTCAGCCTGATCCTGGCCTTTGGCCGGCGGCTGCGCAATTTCCGCACCATGCCTGCCCAATTGCAGGCGCTGACGGCGTTGGTGCTGGTTCTGCCTTACACAGTCGCCGATTACGCGCAGAACTTCGCAATTGCGCGGCTGCTGTCCGATTTCCAGTTGGCCAATCCCGATTCGCTGTCCTTCGCCTCGTCGCTGACCGTGACCAAGTTCGCGCTACTGGCCATTCCGGTCGTAGTCGTCGCGGTGTTCGCGCTGGCAGTGCAACGGCGCTGAGCGGGCAGGGGATGAACCAGACCGCCATCTTCTGGCCTATGCTGGCGCATGTGCTCCTGGTCTACATCGTCTATCTGGTGATGCTGAAGCGGCGCTATTTGGCCGTGAAGTCCGGCGAAGCCAAGATCAGCCAGTACAAGGTCCGCTCGACCGAGCCGGCCTCGAGCGTCACCGTCGCCAACAATTTGATCAACCGGTTCGAGCTGCCGGTTCTGTTTCACGTGCTCTGCCTGGCGCTGTTTGTCACCAATGGCGTGAATTACCTGACGCTGGCGCTGATGTGGCTGTTCATCGTCACGCGCTATGTTCACGCCTGGGTGCATCTCAGCAGAAACTATGTGCTGCACCGCAGCCGAACCTTCTTCCTTGGCGCTTTCGTGCTTCTCGTCGCCTGGATCTGGTTCGCGCTGCACCTGCTTGGGGCAGTGTGAGTCTCGCCTTTCCTTCTCCGAAGAAAGGGAGAAGGAAAGGTCGATGCTAGAGATCGAACACCGCGATCCTGCGCTTGTCGAACTTGATGCCGATCTCGCCACGCACCAGCCTGAGCGCCTGCTCGCCGAACACGGCGCGCCGCCAGCCTTGCAGCGCCGGCACGTCGGCGGCGTCGCCCTCTGCGGCGATGCGGTCGATGTCGTCGCTGGAGGCGAGCACCTTGGATGCGACGCCCTCCTTCTCGGCGACGATCCTGAGCAGCACCTTGAGCAGTTCCGCCGCCGCGCTCGAGCCTTCCGGTGGCTGGAACGTCTTCGGCAGTTTGGGCATCGCTTCCTTCGGCAGGGCAAGCGCCGTGTTGACCGCGCCGAGCAGCGCGGTCGCTGTCGCCGACCGTTCCCAGCCCTTCGGCGTCGTGCGCAGCCGGCCGAGAGCCGTTGCATCGCGCGGCGCCTGTTGCGCGATCTCGTAGATCGCGTCGTCCTTGAGCACGCGGCCACGCGGCACGTCGCGCTCGCGCGCCTCGCGTTCGCGCCATGCGGCTATCGCCTGCACGATCGCCAGTTCCTGCGGCTTGCGCAGCCGCATCTTCAGGCGTTTCCAGGCATCCTCGGGATGCGGATCGTAGGTCTCGCGCGAGGTGAGAACGTCCATCTCCTCGTTCAGCCAATGGGCGCGGTCCTCCCGCTTCAGCTCGGCGCTGAGGTGCTGGTAGACCTTGATCAGATGGGTGACGTCGGCGAGCGCGTATTCGAGCTGCTTGTCGGAGAGCGGCCGGTGCCGCCAGTCGGTGAAGCGCGAGGATTTGTCGAGCCGCGCGCCGGTGATGCGCTGCACCAGCTGATCGTAGGACACGCTGTCGCCGAAGCCGCAGACCATGGCCGCCACCTGCGTGTCGAACACCGGATGCGGCACCAGGTCACCCAGATGGACGATGATTTCGATGTCTTGGCGGGCGGCGTGAAAAACCTTGACCACCGCTTCGTTGGCCATCAGCCGGAAGAACGGTTTCAGGTCGATGTCGGGCGACAGCGGATCGATCAGCGCAGTCACGCCGGGCGCTGCCATCTGGATGAGGCAGAGGATCGGCCAGAAGGTCGTTTCGCGGATGAATTCGGTATCGACGGTGACGAAGTCCGATTTTTCGAACGCCGCGATAACGCTTTCGAGTTCAGCTTGGGTGGAGATGACGTGCATCAAATCGCTTTTGGCATCATATCAGGCCTTCTTCAATTTCAGCCGCAAACGCTTTCGTCAAGCCGCAGCTAGTCCTGCTTGTCTGAATCGCCGCTCCGCCGCGCCAGCCGCGCGAACAGCGTCGAGGTGCGCAAAAGCGCGGTGAAGCGGCTGCGGCTGCCGGCCGGCACACCCGACCGCACCTGCATACGGTAAAGGATCACGATGATGAGAACGGCGTAGACGGCGGCGCTGAAGACGAACAGCGCGCTCTGCCCGAAATGCTGCATCACCGCCGACGCCGCGATCGGACCGCTGATCGCGCCGAAGGAATAGAACAGCATCAGCGCCGCGTTGATCAGCACGAATTCGCCTTTGTCGGCCCGGTCGTTGGCATGCGCGGCTGACAGTGAATAGAGCGGCATGGCGAAGCTGCCGAAGATGAAGACGATGACAAAGTTGAGGAACGGGTCGGCGCGCGCCACGAAGGCGAGCGCCAGCGCGGCAAGCATGGCGCAGCACGTCGTCGTCAACAGCACCGACCGCCGGTCCCGGCGGTCGGAGAGATAGCCCAGCGGATACTGGATGAGGGCGCCTCCGAATATGCCGACGCTGACGAAGGTCACCACATCGGCAACCGACATGCCGATCTCCTCGGCGTAGACCGGCGACAGCGTGCGAAAGGCGCTGTTGGTGACGCCGACGGCGATGCAGCCGATCGAGCCGAGCGGCGAGATCCGCCAGACGCGCGGCAGGTCGAGCTTGACGTCTTCAGGCGGCGCCGGGTTCGAGCGGTCCCCGAGCGAGACCGGCACCAGCGAAAAGGTGATCATCATCGACATGACGGCGAAGATGGCGAAACCGCCGGCGCCGAAGATCGGAATCAGGAATTGCGCGCCGGTCACCGAGCCGATGTCGACCATGCGGTATATGGCTAGCACCCGGGCGCGGTCCTTGTTGCCGACACCCGAATTCAGCCAGGCTTCCATGACGGTGAACAGGCCGGCGAAGCAGAAGCCGCCGGCAAAGCGCACCGCGCACCACATGACGGGGTCGATGACGAGCACCAGAAGCAGCGTACTGACCGAGGCGATCGCGGCGAGCGCGGCAAAAGTCCTGACATGGCCGACCGCCTTTAGGATGCGGGTGACGGCCAGGCAGCCGAGCAGGAAGCCGGCGAAATAGAACGTGCCCATGAGGCCGATATCGGAAGCGGAAAAACCTTCCTGCGCACCGCGCAATGCGATCAGCGTGCCCTGCAGCCCGTTGCCGCCAAGCAGGATGCCTGCGGCGATGAGGAGTGGGATAAGCGGGCGGATGGAGGACATTGAAGAGAGGCAATCACGGATCTGTGACCTCTTCTTGGACCATAGATGGCGTCAATGCCAGCGGCAAATGCCTGGACGAAGACCCGGCCACGTCCTCGAACCCGGCTCGAAGCATGTCCCCGAGCAACAGGATTCTACGCTTTGCCCGCTGGCACTTCTATTTTCCGGCCGGTCACAGCCGGCCCGTCGCTTGGAATTGTCCTGATATTCTCCCGGGATGGCCTCCGGCCAAGCGAGCCTGCGGTCAGCAGGCTGAGCACGATGAAGGGAATGCCGATCCCGTAGGCGGAGCGGATGCCCCAGTGCTCCGATACGAAGCCGAGCAGCGGCGGACCGAGCAGGAAGGCGATGAAGGAGATCTGCGAAAGCGCCGCGACGTTGATCGCCGCCGGGCGATCCGTCCGTTGTGCGGCGGCGGAGATCGCCAGCGGGAAGAGGGCGCTGCTGCCGATGCCCAACAGGGCAAAGCCCAGCATCGACACCAACGGCGCGGGTGAGAAGAAGACGAAAAGAACGCCGGCCGCCATCGCTGCAAGCAGCACGCGCGCGACCCCGCTTGGCGAGTGGCGGTCGACAAAGGAGTCGGCGAAGAAGCGCGTGGTCGCCTGCGAGAAGGCAAACAGCGCCACGGTGAAGCCGGCGACGAAGGGGCCCGAGACGAACACAGTGCGCATGTAGATCGCCGACCAGTCGATACTGGCGCCTTCCAAAAGCATCGCCGAAAGCGTCACCGCCACGAGGACGAGAATCGACAGCGTCGGCCGGGCGAACATCGGCGCCTTGTCGCCGGTGCCGGCGAAGCGGGCAGGCGCCGGTTCGAAGCCGCCGAGGAACAATGCCATCGAAACCGCCACCATCGGCACCACCAGCGCCAGATGCAGCTGCGGCGACAGGCCGAGATGCGCCAAGGCGCCGCCGAAGAGCCCGGCGCCGAAGAAGCCCGCGCTCCAGAAGGAATGCGCCCGGTTCATGATGCGGCGCCTGAGCAGGAACTCCGTCCTGTCGGCCTCGACATTGAGGATGATCTCGACGCTGCCGATCATCAGGCCGACCGGCAGCAGCATCAGGAACAGGGCGACCGGTCCCGGCGCGTGCACGGCAATGGAATAGACAAGCGCGATCAACGGCACGAGCCAAAGCAGCGCCCGCCGAAAGCCGACACGCTCCAGCACAGGCGTCGCCAGCGTCAGCGCCGTCAAGGTGCCGATCGGCGTCCCGATCAGGCTGAGACCCAGCATGCCGTCCTCGATGTCCATGGCGCGCTTGATGTCCGGCAGGCGCGGGAAAATGTTGCCCATGGCGAAGGAGTAGATCGCGAAACCGGCATAGACGCGGTGCTGAGGGGCGAGTTTCAAGCCAAAGGTCATTGCGGCACTTTCCATTGGGGGAGACTGGGACGGCATCGCCGGTCCATTGCGCTATTTCTTGCATAAACATGCAGAACATGCAAGAATGTGCACAAAGAAATAGGATCGTGCATGCTGACCGAAGAACGACACCAATTCATTCGCGACCGGCTGGCGGCGGAAGGAAAGGTGCTGGCCGGCGAGCTCGCCAGCCGCTTCGGCGTTTCGGAAGATACGGTTCGCCGCGATCTGCGCGAGCTGGCGAAAGCCGGGCAATTGCGCCGTGTTTACGGGGGTGCGGTCCCATCGGCGCCCTTTGCGGCGGCAACCATCAGCCAGCGCAGCGGCCATGCCGTCGAGGAGAAGATGCGCCTGGCGAAAGTGGCGGTGGGCGTGCTCGCCTCAGGGCAGACCCTTTTCATCGACGGCGGCACGACCAATGAGGCGATCGCCAGGGCCATCCCGCGCGACGTCGAGCTGACGGTGGCCACCAATTCGATCGCCGTCGCGTCGGCTCTCGCCGGTCTTCCCCTGGTCGAGCTGATTGTGCTCGGCGGCCGGTACGTCCGCGACCTCGGCACCTGCGTGGGCGGGGACACGCTTGCCGCCGTGGCGCAGCTCGGCGCCGATCTGTTCTTCCTTGGCTCCTGTGGCTTGGACGCCTCGCGCGGCGTCACGGCCTTCGATTCGGCCGAAGCCGAAGTGAAGCGAGCCATGGCCCGGAACAGCGCCGGCATCGTCATCGCCGCCACCACGGACAAGCTCGCCACCGCGGCGCCCTATCGCGTTGCCGCGCCCGATGCGATCCGCCATCTGGTGGTGGAGAAGACGGCGCCTTCAACCATCCTTGCCGATTTCGAACGCCTGGGTGCCGAAATCCACTTTGCCTGATCTCGGGCACCGCGCCTGTGTGACTGCTTACCTTGACAAAGCGGGCCTCTCATGCGCTTTTCGCGCCAATTTTTCGAGCCGGGCTTTCGCCCGCAATTCCGGACTTCACCATGACAATGCATCGTTACCGCAGCCATACCTGTGCCCAGTTGAGAAAGAGCGACGTCGGCAATTCCGTCCGTCTCTCGGGCTGGGTGCATCGCGTGCGCGACCATGGCGGGCTGCTCTTCATCGATTTGCGCGACCATTACGGCCTGACCCAGATCGTCGCCGATCCGGATTCGCCGGCCTTCAAGACCGCCGAGACCCTGCGCGGCGAGTGGGTGATCCGCGTCGACGGCGAGGTCAAGGCGCGCCTGCCGGAGACCGTCAACCCGAACCTGCCGACCGGCGAGATCGAGATTTTCGCGCGTGAGATCGAGGTGCTGTCGGCGGCCAAGGAACTGCCGCTGCCGGTGTTCGGCGAGCCTGAATACCCCGAGGATATCCGGCTGAAATACCGCTTCCTCGACCTGCGTCGCGAGACGCTGCACAAGAATATCGTGGCGCGCACGAAGATCATCGCCGAGATGCGCAAACGCATGGGCGAGGCGGGTTTCACCGAATTCTCGACGCCGATCCTGACGGCCTCGTCGCCGGAGGGCGCGCGCGACTTCCTGGTGCCCTCGCGCATCCATCCCGGCAGCTTCTACGCGCTGCCGCAGGCGCCGCAGCAGTACAAGCAGCTGATCATGGTCTCCGGCTTCGACCGCTACTTCCAGATCGCGCCCTGCTTCCGGGACGAGGATCCGCGCGCCGACCGCCTGCCCGGCGAATTCTACCAGCTCGACCTCGAGATGAGCTTCGTCGAGCAGGACGACGTGCTGTCGACCATGGGACCGGTGATGACGTCGGTCATAGAAGCCTTTGCCGACGGCAAGCCCGTCACCAAGGAATGGCCGCGCATCCCCTACGATGTCGCCATGCGCAAATACGGCACCGACAAGCCGGACCTGCGCAATCCGATCGTGATGGATTCGGTCTCGGATCACTTCCGCGATTCCGGCTTCAAGGTCTTCGCCAACATCCTGACCAACGATCCGAAGGCCGAGGTGTGGGCCATCCCCGCCAAGACCGGCGGCAGCCGCGCCTTCTGCGACCGCATGAACTCATGGGCACAGAGCGAGGGCCAGCCGGGCCTCGGCTACATCTTCTGGCGCAAGGAAGGCGACAAGCTCGAAGGCGCCGGCCCGATCGCCAAGAACATTGGCGAGGAGCGCACCGAGGCGCTGCGCCTGCAGCTCGGCCTCGCCGATGGCGACGCCGCCTTCTTCGTCGCCGGCGACCCGAAGAAGTTCGTCGCCTTCGCGGGCGCCGCGCGCACGCGCGCCGGCGAGGAGCTGAACCTCGTCGACCGCGACCGGTTCGATCTCTGCTGGATCGTCGACTTTCCCTTCTTTGAATGGAACGAGGACGAGAAAAAGATCGATTTCGCCCACAATCCGTTCTCGATGCCGCAGGGCGGCATCGATGCCCTCAACAGCCAGGACCCGCTCAGCATCAAGGCGTTCCAGTATGATGCGGTGTGCAACGGCTATGAGATCGCTTCGGGCGGCATCCGCAACCATCTGCCGGAGACCATGGTCAAGGCCTTCGAGATTGTCGGCTTCGACCGCCAGACGGTGGAAGACCGCTTCGGCGGCCTCTATCGCGCCTTCCAGTATGGCGCGCCGCCCCATGGCGGGGCGGCGTTCGGCATCGACCGCGTCGTCATGCTCCTCGTCGGCGCGAAGAACCTGCGCGAGATCACCATGTTCCCGATGAACCAGCAGGCCTACGACCTGCTGATGAACGCCCCGTCGGAAGCCACTCCGCAGCAGCTTCGCGAGCTGTCGCTGCGCGTCGCGGCGGCCAAGAAAGAAGGCTAGGAATCGCGCTCAAGCGGTTCGACTTGCTCGAAGAATCGAGTTTGGACAACAAAAGCCTGGCAGCGATGCCGGGCTTTTGTTTGAACGTTTCGTTTGATCAGTCCTCGTTCGCCTTGACCTTGACGCCGAGCGTCTTGGGCAAGTCGAGCGGGTTGGACATGGCGCCGGCCATGATCAGCGCGAATGGCACCGACGACGGCGGCTCGGCCGAGATCTCGAGGCTCTTGGGATCGTCGAGGAACTTGTTGACCGCCGCCGAGACCTCGGCCGTCAGTTCCGGGTTGTTCAGCTGCGCCATGCCGAACGGCACGATCGCCTTGGCCTGGTTGGCGACGTCCTTGGCCGACATGCCCTGCTGCTTGCCGACATAGTCGAGCACCTTTCCGGTCAGCGAATCGTCGTCGAAGCGCACCGACGCGCCATTGAAGGACAACTGCTGCAGCAGGCCGAGCATGGCCATGCCCTGCGCGGAATTGTCGGCGCCCTCGGGCTGCGAGGCGAGCTGCTTCTGCATAGCCTGCATCGACTTGATGAAGTCGACCGTGTAGCCGCCGAGGTCGAAGGTCATGCCGAGCGTGCCGGCGTTGTCGACCGATATGTCGTATTTCGACAGCTCCATCTTGCCGTCGCTGGGCTGCCAGGTGCCGGCCATCGAGACGGTGCCGGAGATGTTCTGGTAGCCGAGCGCCTCGATCGCTTCCTTCGACTTAGGGTCGTCGACCAGCGTCAGGTCGGCATTGAACTTTTCCGTATTGGCGGTGAAGTCCATCGCCTTGCCATCGGCCGGCGGGGTGATCTGGACGGCAAGCCCGTCCATCGAGAAGGCCGTCTTGTCGCCGACCTTGACCGTCATGTTGGAGAGCTCGGCCGACTTGTACATCATCAGCGAGCCGAGCGGGTCGGTGCTGCCTTCGGCCGGCACCTTCATGTCATGGATGACGAAGGGGCTGAGATTGAGCGTCACGCCATCCTTGGAGTGCTCGAAGGCCGAGGTCGAGACGGTCGCGATCTCGAAGCCGCCATTGGCCGCGGTGACACCCTCCAGCTTCACGTCGCCGATCGGCAGTGCTTCCTTCTCGGCAGCCGGCTTGATGGAGACGCCCTGCAGCACAGCGTTCGAATCGTCGCCGGAGACCCCGGTCCAGGAAATATCGACGCCCTGGGCGGCAAGCGTTGCCTTGACGCGCTCGGCCACGGCCGGATCGGCGGCCAAGGCGGTATTGAGTGGCAGGGTCAGCAGAAAGGTTGAAAAGGCCAGTTTCTTGAGCATTGAGTGTTGGATTGTCATTGGCGAGTTCCCTGTCCTGAAAGTATTTTGAATTCCTGCCCCATCACCATTCCGCGACGAACGGGACGGGAAAAAGGCGCTTCCCGGCCCATTTGTCGAAAACGGCGATGAAAAGCAAATGCCGGCCGGCACGCTTTTTATGGTGCGGTGAATTTGTCATGAAGACCGCGGCTCTCCTCCGCCGGCGCGTTGCCTGCCCAGATAGAGGGCGCATGTAACAGATTGATGTTGGCCGGCGCCCCACTTTGCAGCCGAAGCCTGTTTCAGATGGGCGGCAAATTGGAGTGCCCGGCCTGGCGGTTCAGTGAAATCTTTCACATCGCTGTTTGCGACGAATCCGCCGATACCCAACCCGGCGCTTGCCGCGAATCACCCGCTCGGCTAGTCCAAATCCATGGGAAAAAGGCATTTGCCGCCGCAAGACAATGGCGGCGGCGACCACATCGAACCTGTCGACCTGAAAGAAGCGCTTGAAAAGCGCTATCTCGCCTATGCGCTGTCGACCATCATGCACCGGGCGCTGCCGGATGTGCGCGACGGACTGAAGCCGGTCCATCGCCGCATCATGCATGCCATGCGGCTCTTGCGGCTCAACCCCGACCAGGGCTTCGCCAAATGCGCCCGCATCGTCGGCGAGGTGATGGGCAAGTTCCATCCGCATGGCGACCAGTCGATTTACGACGCGCTGGTGCGCCTCGCGCAGGAATTCTCGATGCGCTACCCGCTGGTCGACGGGCAGGGCAATTTCGGCAACATCGACGGCGATAACGCCGCCGCCATGCGCTACACCGAAGCGCGCATGACGGAAGTGGCGACCGAGCTGCTTGCCGGCATCACCGAGGATGCCGTCGACTTCCGGCCGACCTACAATGAAGAGGATGAGGAGCCGTCCGTTCTCCCCGGCGCCTTCCCGAACCTGCTCGCCAACGGCTCGTCCGGCATCGCGGTCGGCATGGCGACCTCGATCCCGCCGCACAACGCCGCCGAGCTTTGTGACGCTGCGCTCCACTTGATCGAGCATCCGGACGCGCCCGTGGCGAAGCTGATGGATTTTGTCCAGGGGCCGGATTTCCCGACCGGTGGCATCATCGTCGACAGCCGCGCCTCGATTCTCGAAGCCTATGAGAGCGGCCGCGGCGGTTTTCGCGTGCGCTCCAAATGGAGCCAGGAGGACCAGGGCAGGGGCACCTGGAGCATCGTCGTCACCGAAATTCCCTATGGCGTCCAGAAGGCCAGGCTGATCGAGAAGATCGCCGAGCTCCTGATGGCGCGCAAGCTGCCGCTGCTCGAAGACATTCGTGACGAGAGCGCCGAGGATATCCGCGTCGTGCTGGTGCCGAAGAGCCGCACCGTCGATCCCGGCATCCTGATGGAATCGTTGTTCAAGCTCACCGAGCTCGAAAGTCGCTTCCCGCTCAACATGAACGTTCTGTCGCGCGGCAAGGTGCCGAACGTCCTATCGCTGAAGGGCGTACTTAAAGAATGGCTCGACCACCGCCGTGACGTGCTTCTCCGCCGCTCCAGGTATCGGCTGGGCGAGATCGAGAAGCGCCTTGAAATCCTTGCCGGTTACCTCATCGCCTATCTCAACATCGACGAGGTAATCAGGATCATCCGCGAGGAGGATGAGCCCAAGCAGGTGATGATGGCCCGCTGGTCGCTCACCGACAACCAGGCCGAAGCCATCCTCAACATGCGGCTGCGCGCCCTGCGCAAGCTCGAAGAAATCGAGATCCGCAAGGAATATGACGGCCTCACCGAGGAGAAGAAGCAGATCGAGGCCTTGCTGGCGTCCGACGCCAAGCAATGGGCGACGATCAAGTGGGAAGTCACCAAGGTCCGCGACCAGTTCGGCCCCGAGACCGAGCTCGGCAGACGCCGCACCCAGTTCGCCGACGCGCCAGAGCATGACTTGACCGACATCGCACATGCGATGATCGAGCGCGAGCCGGTCACCGTCGTGGTCTCCGAAAAGGGCTGGCTGCGCGCGATGAAGGGTCATCTGACCGACCATTCGCAGCTTGCCTTCAAGGAAGGCGACAGCCTGAAGCTTGCTTTCCACGCCCAGACCACGGACAAGATCCTGGTCTTCACCACCGGCGGCAAATTCTACACCATCGGCGCCGACCGGCTGCCGGGCGGGCGCGGCCATGGCGAGCCAATCCGCATTATCGTCGACATGGAGAACGACCAGGACATCGTCACTGCCTTCGTCCACGACCCGAAGCGCAAGCTGCTCTTGGTCTCCTACGATGCCAACGGCTTCGTCGTCTCCGAGGAAGAGGTCGTCGCCAACACCCGCAAGGGCAAGCAGGTGATGAACGTCAAGGCGCCGGACGAGGCCAAGCGCTGCATTCCGGTCACGGGCGACCATCTCGCCATCGTCGGCGAGAACCGCAAGATGCTGATCTTCCCGCTCGCCGAGATTCCAGAGATGGCGCGCGGCAAGGGTGTGCGCCTACAGAAATACAAGGACGGCGGCGTGCTGGACCTGAAGACCTTCACGCTGGGGACTGGGCTCACTTGGCAGGACTCGGCCGACCGCACCTTCACCAAGTCGCGCGAGGAACTGGCCGAATGGATCGGCGCCCGCGCCGCCGCCGGCCGCATGGTGCCGAAGGGTTTCCCGAGGACAGGGAAGTTCGGATGAAGCTGCTGATCTCCCCCACAAAGGGGGAGATTGCGCAATGCCAAGTCGACCACCGCCGCGGCGCCCTCCTACTGTCCCGCTGGAACTGCGGTTCGCCATCGAGATTGCGGGAGGCGAGCATCGCCTCGGCGCTCAGCATCAAAGCGACAGTTCCGTCATCCTCGATGGCAAGATCGGTGCCAACGATGCGCCCGTATCTGCGAACTGCGCGTTTCATCGACGGCTTTTTGCTGGATGATCCCGAGACACCGGCGACGGACGCTGGAGAGGTCGGTCGTTTCATTTCAGTGTGACCAGGTCTATACTCCACGGGGGACAGGCCGGACCGATGGACCGTAAGCTTTCCGCCATTCTCGCTGCCGATGTTGTGGGCTATTCCGCCCAGATGGAACGCGACGAGGCCGGCACGTTCGAGCGCCTTCGTGCTCGACGCAAGGAACTGTTCGAGCCTGAGATTGCCCGCCACCACGGCCACATCTTCAAGCTGATGGGCGATGGACTGCTCGCCGAATTCGGCAGCGTCGTGGACGCGGTCGAATGTGCCGTGTCGTTGCAGCACGCCCTGGCGGAACGCAACGCCGCCGTTTCCGAGGATCATCGGATTCGCGTCAGGATCGGGATCAATCTCGGCGAGGTGATTGTCGAAAGGGCGAGGACCGATATGGCGATGGCGTCAACGTCGCTGCCAGGCTCCAATAACTAGCGGAACCTGGTGGCATTTGTGTCTCGGCAAAGGTCGCAAAAGAGGTTGAGAAGAAGTTGGCTTTCGTCTTTGAGCTGATGGGCCAACAGAAGCTGAAGAACATCGCCGAACCGGTGCAGGTGTACCGGGTGCCGCTCGATCCCGCGGTGGCGGGAAAGCCCATGGCTGTCAATCGACTCCCACGCTTCAGGCGCAATCTGGCCGTCGCCATTGGGGTTCTTGTTGTCGCAGTCGGCCTTGCAGCAGCGTGGTGGCGACCGTGGGAGCCACCGCTTCTGCCCCCTCCTCTGACGGCCAATGCGAAAGCCGACACCCGGCCATCCCTCGTCGTGCTTCCATTTGACAATCTCAGCGACGACAAGGCGCAAGGTTATCTGGCTGACGGTTTCACCGAGGACCTGACCACAGAACTTGCACGCGTGCCCGGCCTGTTCGTCGTATCGCGAAACGCGGCTTCCACCTACAAGGACAAGGAGACTAAACCCGCTGAGGTCGCCGCAGCGCTTGGTGTCCGGTACATACTGGAAGGTTCGATACGTCGGGTCGGCGACGACATGCGTATCAACGCGCAATTGATCGACGGCTCGACCACCGGTCATCTCTGGGCAGAACGTTTCGACGGCCAGTGGACGGATGTGTTTGCCCTGCAGGACAAGGTCGTCGTCAGCATCGCAGGCGCGCTCAAGCTCCGTCTCGTCAGCGACCAAGGCAAGGCAGATGTCGCGGGCGGCACGCGCAATCCTGCAGCCTACGAGGCTTACCTCCAGGGCATGGAAATCTACAATCGTCGTAATACTCCAGACGAGTTTGCGCAGGCGGTGAGGTTTTTCCGGCAGGCGCTGGAACTCGATCCGAATTTCGGCGCGGCGGCAGCCTCGCTCGCATGGGCCTATTGGGACATGGACGGGCCGCGGGGCAAAGCTTTAGCCTTGTCGGACATCGGTGCGCTGTACAACGTCTACAAGTACCTGGGGGAGGCGGCCAAGCATCCTTCGCCGTCCTACTATCAGCTCGTCGCCAGTTTGCTGGTTCGCGAGCACCGGTCCGACGAGGCAGTCGCGGTCATGTTCAAGGCAGTGGCGCTCGACCCGAGCGATCCCCTGAACTATGTCGGGCTGGCGGAAGCCCTGAATTTCAATGGCAGGCCGAACGAGGCGAGCGACTATCTCGTCGCGGCCAACCGTGTCGACCCAGGCGGCAATGACCATCGGCACTACCAGGCTGGGCTCGCTGAATTTGGCCAGGGTCGTTTCGAGGAAGCTGTCGACTACCTTGAAAGGATCGATCTCCAATCGCCCGATCCATGGCCGAAATTCTATGGCCTGCAGGTGTTGGTTTCGGCCTACGCACATCTCGGGCGCAGCGACCAGGTCGCAGCCTACAGCGACAGGCTGAAGGAAGTCATGTTGGAACGAAAGGATGGAGGGGCAAATCAGTTGGTCACGCAGAGGTATTTTGTGTTCAAGAACCCGGCCGACATAGGACGCCTTCTGGATGGCCTGAACAAGGCCGGTTTGCCGGAGTTGCCGGAAGAGGCCGATTTGGATGCGAAGGACCGGCTTACCGGTTCGGAAATCAGGTCGCTCATCCTTGGTCGCGAACTGCGCGGGGGAGGCGCATGGATAGATAAAGGAACCAGCTGGGTGCAGGAGAACTTCCTGTGCGACGCTATTCCGAAAGATCGGACAACCTGCGGCGCGGTCTTCCGCAATCCTGCCGGGACGCCGGAGCGACGCAACGAGTATACGGCAGTCTTCCGTTTCGATCGTTTTGCGTTTTCGACCGTCAAATGAGACCACCCGGGACCTACCGGCGAATATTAGCTGCGGCTAATGCGAAAGTGACCCTTTGAGGCTCCGGTCGTGCCGGCCCACGCCGACCCCAAGGTCAAGTCCGGCGCGACCTTCTGGTAGCAGAGCTTCTCCATCACCATTTGGACTATCGTCACGATTGCTGCACTATCGTGGTGCATAAGCATCCATTGAACCATTGGGCAGGGGAGAAACGCGCGGTTGAAGCGGACTGAGATCCAGAAACCGGGGCAGCGCCTGTTCGGCCTGTCGACGCCGCTGAGGGCGGCCGTCATCCCGCCTTTGTCCGCGGCGCGCTGGCTCCTGGTGCTGATCGCCGCCGCCGGTGTCTATTTCTTCCACGGCTTCCTGTTCCCGGTGCTGGCGGCGCTCGTCATCGCCTTCGCCAGCTGGCCGCTCTACTGCCGGCTGCTCGCCGCCGTCGGCGGCAATCGCACGATCGCCGCGACCCTCGCGATCCTGTTCATCCTGACCTTCCTGGTGGTGCCGATCGCGCTCGCCGGCACCTACGCCATCAACGAGCTGCGCGAATGGGTAACCTGGGCGATCGAGGCCAACCGCCACGGCGCGGTGACGCCGCAGTGGATCGCCACAATGCCCATCATCGGTGAGTGGCTGAACGAGCAATGGACCACCAATCTCGGCCATCCCGGCGGCATCGGCGAGGTGATCCAGCTGGTCAGCGGCGCTAACATCGGCTCCATCTATCGCGGCGCGCTCGCCGCCGGCGGGAGCGCCTTCGGTCTGCTGCTGACACTGTTGTTCATGATGATCGCGTTGTTCTTCGCCTATCGTGACGGCGAAGCCTTCGCGGCGCAGGTGGATCGTCTGGGTGAGCGTATCCTGCCGACGCGCTGGGAGCGGATCTCGCGCGTCGTGCCGGCCACAATCTCATCGACCGTCACGGGCATGACCGTTATCGCCATCGGCGAAGGCCTGGTGCTGGGTATCGCCTACTGGCTCGCCGGCGTGCCGTCGCCGGTGACGCTCGGCGCGCTTACCGGCATCATGGCGCTGATCCCTGGCGGTGCGCCGCTTTCCTTCACGCTGGTGTCGATCTATCTCGCCGCCAGCGGCAAGTTGTTTGCCGGCATGGCGCTGTTCATCTGGGGCGCGGTCGAACTCTTCATCGTCGACAAGACGCTGCGTCCGAAGCTGGTCGGCGGGCCGATCAAGCTCCCGTTCCTGCCGACCTTTTTCGGCCTGATCGGCGGCGTCAAGACGATGGGCTTCCTCGGCCTCTTCATCGGCCCGGTGCTGATGGCGCTGCTCGTCGCCATCTGGCGCGAATGGCTGCGCGAGGTCGAGATGATGGACGAACAGGCGCCTGCCGCCCCCGACGAGAACGGACCGCCACGGATCGAGGCGGCGCCGGAGGGCAGGAAAATTCAGGCCGGGTGACCGACGGCAAGCGCAGCACGGCGCTTGCGACCCTCATGCAATTGCCAGAACGAATGCACGACCAGCGTCACGATCAGGATCGTGCCGCCGATCAGGCTGTTGCGCGACGGCGTCTCGGCAAAGATGAGCCAGACCCAGATCGGCGCCAGCACCGTCTCCAGCAGGTAGAACATCGCGACTTCCGGCCCCGAGATGTATTTCGGCCCATTGGCGAGGCAGAAGAACGAGATCGGCATGATCACGGCGCCGTTGAGGATGATCCACCACGGCGCGGTGACGTTCAGCCCCTCGCTGGAGACCATGAAGGCCGCGACCGCCAGCGGCAGGGCGACGCCGACCAGCGCGGTGAAGCCCATGTCCTTGCCGCTGGCGCGGGAGAGGGTGATGGCGATCGCCACGAACAGAGCCGAGCACAGCGCCATGAAGTCGCCGAACAGATGCCCGGTGCCGACCGAACCGCCAACGATGATCAGCACGCCAAGGATCATTGCCAACATGGCGATCAACGTTCCGAGCCGGGGCCTTTCGCGCAGGAACAGCCATGACAGCAGCGCCGCGAACACCGTGTTGAAGGCAAGGATGAAGACGAGATCGGCGGTCGAGGTGTGGTAGACGGCGGTGACGAAAGTGACGCCGGTCAAACCGTAGCACAGCGCCACGGCAAGCCCCGACCAGCCGGGGATGAGCTTTGGCGCATCGCCGCGCAGCGCACGCCAGACGGCCCAGACCACCAAGGCGGCGATGAGCGTGGTGCCGGTACGCAGCATCATGATGGTCCAGGGGCTGCCGTCGGCCAGCCGGATCAGCGGGATGTCGACGGTGAGCGTCAATCCGCCAAAGGCAGTGATCAGGAGGCCCTTCTGGTGATCGGTATGGGTGGACACTCGGCAATCTCGCAACAATCTTGAGGAGGCGCGCAGCGGCCATGCGCCGCTCCTTCCAGCCTGACGGCCGAAAGACCAGCGTCCTCCTCCTTGATAGAGTTTAAGGATGAAGCGCGAAGCGGATCAGCGCGTGACCGCTTCGTGGTCGTAGCGTTCCCAGCCTTTCGGACCGAGATGCTCCTGCGGCATGAAACGCATCTTATAATTCATCTTGCGCGAGCCGTTGACCCAGTAGCCGAGATAGACGTGGGGCAGTCCCATCGCCTTGGCGCGGGCGATATGGTCGAGGATCATGAAGGTGCCGAGCGAGCGGTCCTCGAAATCGGGATTGAAGTAGGAATAGACCATCGACAACCCGTCGGCCATCTTGTCGGTCAGCGCGACCGCGATCAATTCGCCCTGGCCTTTGCCGGTGATGAAGGTGTCCGGGCCGCGGCGCCGGTATTCGATGATCTTGGTATCGACATGCGTGTCCTCGACCATCATCGCATAGTCGAGCACCGTCATGTCAGACATGCCGCCGCGCCGGTGGCGGGCGTCGAGATAGGCACGGAACAGCGAATACTGCTCTGTCGAGGGCTGGGCGTCGTGCATGGCGCCGATGAGATCGGCATTGCGCTGCATCACGCGGCGCATGTTGCGGCTGGCGGTGAACTCCTGCGCAAGGATCCGCACCGACACGCAGGCGCGGCAGGACTCGCAGGCCGGCCGGTAGGCAATGTTCTGAGAGCGCCGGAAGCCGCCCTGGGTCAAGAGGTCGTTCATCTCGGGCGCCTTGTCGCCGACAAGGTGCGTGAACACCTTGCGCTCGAACTGGCCCTCCAGATAAGGACACGGCGACGGCGCGGTCAGGAAGAACTGCGGCGACTGGGTCGGATGCTGCGTCATCGATCCTTGGAAACGCTCCTGCGAATCGCCCTACCTTTGGCCCGGCCGGCGAAAAATTCAACAGGATTGTGTGGCCGCGGCCGGCCCAGGCTGTTCATATTCTAGCACAACCGGCGCGGCGATGGCGGCCGTAGACACCGTCAGATATCTGTGCGGGTGACGACCGTGCCGAGAAGCAGGTCGTGCAGCGTGCGCTTGCGATCGGAAAACAGCGTGACCAGCAGCACCAGCGGCGTCAGGATGACATTTCCGGCCCAGAACAGCACCGAATGCACCACCGCGGTCAGGCCATCGATGCGGGTGCCGTCGAGCTTTTCGAGCCGGATGCCCATGATCTTCATGCCCGTCGTGGCCTGATCGCGGCTGCCCAGCGTGTTCCAGATGTAGAGGATGGCAACCGCCGGCACCAGGATGGAGAACAGCGCCCAGCCCAGGCCGAAGGTCAAAAGCCCGAGGAGGGCGACCAATATGGCGAAGGGGATGGTGAGCAGCGCAACGATGAAATAGTCGAGGATGAAGGCGAAGATGCGCCTTGTGCGCACGCCGCGATAGGCGCGCGTGTCCTCGAACCTGGTGGTGACGATCTCGCCGTCAAGCACGCGCGTGTTCATGTCATGCCCTCGTAACAGGCCCGAAATAGGTCTCGGCCATTCGCCATTGAAATGGTGAAGCCGGTGGCGGAATCAAGATCGACGGCTTCCAACGCATGCACGCAAGCCATGGCAAGCGCGGTTGCAGCGGTTGAATTCATGGCGCGGATCGCGTTAGCTTGCTGCGGCGCAACAAGACGCCGAGGGGATGGGGAATTATGGACTACGACATGCTGGTCATCGGCAGTGGCCCCTCCGGGCGCCGTGCCGCGGTGCAGTCGGCCAAGCTTGGCAAATCGGTTCTGGTGGTCGATCGAGGGCGGCGCCTCGGCGGCGTCTCCGTGCACACCGGCACCATCCCGTCGAAAACGCTGCGCGAGACGGTCCTGAATCTTTCCGGCTGGCGCGAGCGCGGCTTCTACGGGCGGGGCTACCGGGTCAAGCAGGACATCTCGATCGCCGATCTGATCGAGCGCCTGCACAAGACGCTCGATCACGAGGTCGAGGTGCTGCAGCACCAATTCATGCGCAACGCGGTCAAAAGCGTGCGCGCCACGGCAAAATTCCTCAGTCCCGACAAGGTCAGCCTGACGACCGACAATGGCGACCACAGCGAGGTCGGTTTCGCCAATGCGCTGATCGCCGTGGGCACCAGGCCGCACCGTCCGCGCGACGTGCCTTTCGACAAGACACGCATCTTCGACAGCGACGAGATGCTCGAACTCGACCGGTTGCCGCGCACGCTGACCGTCATTGGCGCCGGCGTCATCGGTGTCGAATACGCAACCATCTTTTCGGCGCTCGACGTGCCGGTGACGCTGGTCGAGCCGCGCAACACCATCCTCGATTTCGTCGACCGCGAAATCGTCGACGACTTTATCCACCAGATGCGCGACCGCGGCATGACCATCCGTCTCGGCAGCACGGTCAAGGAAATCGCTTCCAAGCCCGACTATGCCGAAGTGACCCTTGCCGACGGCCGCACCATCCGCTCCGAGATCGTGCTTTACGCCGCCGGCCGCAGCGGCAATCTTGGCAGCCTCGGCCTCGATGCGATCGGCATCGAGGCCGACAGCCGCGGCCGCATCAAGGTCGATCCCCAGACATTCCAAACCAGCGTGCCCAACATCTACGCCACCGGCGACGTCATCGGCTTTCCGAGCCTGGCCTCGACCTCGATGGAGCAGGGCAGGGTGGCCGCCTGCCATGCCTTTGGCGTGGCGCTGCCGCCGCCGCCGGAAACCTTTCCCTATGGCATCTATGCCGTGCCGGAAATCTCCACCGTCGGCCAGTCGGAGGAACAGGTTCGCGAGAGCGGGATCGCCTATGAGGTCGGCGTCGCGCGTTTTCGGGAAACCTCGCGCGGCCACATCATGGGCGTCAACTCCGGCTTCCTGAAACTCCTGTTCTCGGTCGACACACGTCGCCTGCTCGGCGCCCATATCGTCGGCGAGGGCGCGACCGAGCTCATCCATATCGGCCAGGCCGTGATCAATCTCGGCGGCACGGTCGACTTCTTCGTCAACAACACCTTTAACTACCCGACGCTTGCCGAGGCCTACAAGATCGCCGGCCTGGACGCCTGGAACCGGATGGGGCGAGGCTAGGCGCTATCTGCCAGAAATACTGAAGTCGGCGCTCGAAAGGGCGAGGCCAGGCGATATCGTTGCGAAGTGGACTGCTGCCTGCGCGCCGGTGCCGTCCGCATCGTAGGTGAGCCAGCCGCTGCCGGCATCGTAGATGATACGGTCGGTTTCCCTGGCTGCGGCCGTCCCCGCATGGAGAGCGTCCTCGGGCAGCGGGCCGGCGGCCAGCGCGGTGAACACCGAGCTCGCCAGCAACAAAGAGTCGTTGGCTGGTGAATAGTCGGCAATCGTATCGACGTTGCTCGAAGCGTCGAGCGGGCTGTTGAAGACGAACCGGTCATTGCCGCTGCCGCCCTCCAGGCGGTCGTTGCCCGAGCCGCCTTCGATCATGTCGTCGCCATCGCCGCCAGCCAGCACGTCGTCTCCTTCGTCGCCGATGAGATAATCGTCGCCGTCGCCGGAACTGAGACGGTCGTTGCCGGCGCCGCCAACCAGCGCATCGGCGCCGTTTTCGCTGATCAACACGTCGTCCCCGCCTCCGCCGTCGAGATAGTCGCCGCCGCTGAAGCCGGCGATCCGGTCATTGCCTCTCTCGCCATAGATTTCGTCGGAGCTGGTGCTTCCTGAAGCGCCGATATTCTTTCCAATAAGGAATATCGGGGTCGAGCCAGGCCCGTGGAAAATCAGCATTTCCGCCGCTGTTATGAAGAACCCGGCTGCAACCACTGCCGTTATGGCTTTTGTCTTCGTCATTTCGGACGCCGTTCACGAAGTCCGCAATATCCACGGATGTTTATTCGAGACAGCTGTCGCGAAGGTCAACCGCGCCCCCGTCCCAAGGTCCGGAGTGCTTTATCTGTCAGGCCTTGGAGGGGGTAGCACCCAGCCATTGCCGGGCGATCGCGGCGTCAGCGTCGCCGAATTCATGGCCGGAGGCGACGATGCGCGCATCGACTGCGGCACCGCGCCCACTCAGCAGCGTCACCAGGGCCGGGGCGAACGCTCCGTAGGTCTGGTCCGCTGCGCCGGCGATGACAAGCACCCGCGTTCCGGCAAGATCGCTCGCCGGCGCGTCATCGAGCACCGGCATCGCCCTGAGCAGCGCGGCCTGCCTCACCAGCCCGGGATGAAGCAGAATGAGTGTGGATACCAGATTGGCGCCGTTCGAATAGCCTATGAAGGCCGCGCGTCCGAGGTCGAGCCCGTGGCGCCGCGCGGCTTCGGTTGTGAATTGGGCGAAAGCGGCCGTCTCCATGCGGATGCTCGACTGATCGAAGCTGGTCGGCGTGATTCGCTCGAACCAGCGGAAACCGTCCTCCTGGCGGATGCGGCCGCGCGCCGCGACAAGCACCGCGCGTGGCGCGATCTGCTTCGCAAGCGGCACCAGCGTCGTTTCGTCCACGCCCGATCCATGCAGCGCGAAAAGGCATTCGCCGCTCGCATTTGCCGGTCGAATCAAGCGATAGGAAAAAGGCAGATCATCCTGCAGCATGCTGTTTTTGTTGACATGTTCGGACATGATCACATCCTGTTGATTTTACGGTGATTTCACTGATTTGCCGGCTTCAAAACGGAATGTTTTCAAGTTCCGCGAAAGTTGATTGAACCGGGCGCATTTCAGACCGTTTCTGCGCCGATAGACTCCCAACGGGAGGAATCGAAGCGGTGCGTCGGGGGTCGCATTGCTGGACATGAAACACCAGCTCTGAGGCCTTTTGTCGATGACTATCCCCGTTTCTCAGCGCGACCCGCGTATCAAGGATCGCGATACGCGTATCAAAGATCGCGATACGCGTATCGATGTGCTGCGCGCGCTCGCCTTGCTCACCATTTTCATCGATCATGTGCCGGGCACCATCTTCGAAAACCTGACCTACAAGAACCTCGGCTTCTCCGATGCGGCCGAGGCCTTCGTTTTGATCTCCGGCATCTCGGTGGCGCTTGCCTATGGCACAAAGTTCAAGCCGGGCGGCAGGCTGCTGGCGGCCCTGAAGATGTGGCGGCGCGCCGGCGTGCTTTATGTCACGCACATCGTCATCACCATGCTGGTGATCGCCCTGTTCTGCGCCACGGCGGTCTTTGCCCACCGGCCGGAGCTGCTGAAGATGATCAACATCGAGCCGCTGATGCGCGACACGCCGCAGGTGCTGCTCGGCATCGTCACGCTCGGCCATCAGCTCGGCTACAACAACATCCTGCCGGTCTATGCGGCACTCCTTCTGGCGGCACCGGCCTTCGTTCTGTTCGTCAGCTACAGGCCAGTGGCGGCACTGACCGTGTCCGGCCTGCTGTGGCTGGTTGCCGGGGTGTGGCAGATCGCGCCGCCGAACTATCCAGAGCCGGGTTTCTGGTTCCTCAACCCGCTTTCCTGGCAGTTCCTGTTCAACATCGGCCTTGCCGCCATGCTCCACGTCAAGCGCGGCGGGGAGATTCCGGTCAACCGCTGGCTGGTGGGCTTTGCCTTGGTCTATGTGATCGGCGCGGCGATCTGGGTGCACAGCCCGCTCTGGGGGCAGATCACCTGGTTCAATCTGCCGGTGGTGATCGGTGGCTTCGATAAGACTTTCCTGTCGCTGCCGCGGCTGCTGCACATTCTGGCCGTCAGCTACCTGACCGTCGCCCTGCCGGCGGTGTCGAACCTCTTCCGCACCAGGCCCGACAATCCGCTGGCGATCCTCGGCAAGCGCTCGCTGCCGGTGTTCGTGGCGGGAACGCTGATTGCCATGGCCGCTCAGGTGCTGAAGCTGATCAATCCGGGCGGCCTCGCCTATGACACGCTGCTGATCGCGGCCGGCATCGCCATGCAGTTCGCGCTGGCGCTGTATCTCGAATGGCTCGCCGGTCTCGGCCCGGCCCGCGCCAAGCCGGCGCGCGAGGAAGCTGCGCGTGCTCCGTTCAGGGCGCAGCCGATGCCGGCAAGGGTTGGTGGGTACTGAAGAGATCCAGGAAAGCAGTTCAGCGATATTCGGGCCTGAACTGCCTGGAATTGTTCAGCCTTTCGGGGCAGGGCCGCTCGAGGCCCTGACGACAAGCTCGACGCCCATCGTCTCGCGTCGCACCGCGCCGTCAAAGTCGAGGATCATGCGCGCGGCCCGGCGGCCGATCTCGGTGATCGGCTGGGCGATCGTGGTCAGCGGCGGGTCGCAGAGCGCGCCGTCCGGCACGCCGTCGAAGCCGACGATGGAGACGTCCTTCGGCACCTTGAGGCCCCGCGCGGTCAGCCATTCGATGGCGATCATGGCCATCCTGTCCGACATCGCCAGGATGGCGGTCGGCCGCTCGCCGCCGGAAAAGATCGCTTCGAGGCCGGCCCTGGTGCTCTTCTGCTCGTTCTCGGTTTCGAAGATTGGGACCTTTGCCGTGTCGACGCCGAAGCGGGACAGTTCCTCGAAATAGCCGGCGAGACGATCGCGCGTTCCAGTGTAGACCGCCGAGCGGACCATTTCCGGCGTGACGAAGCCGGTGCGGTCCTCACCGAGGGTCAGCGACAGAACCGCGAAGCGACGATGGCCGAGCTCGGCGAGATGGCGCGCCGCGAGCCGTCCGCCGGCGACATTGTCGACGCCGATGGCCGAAATGGTCTCATCGTGAAAGCCGAGCTCCAGCGCCACGAAAGGCAGCCTGCGCTCGCGCGTCAGGTCGACCAAGCGCGAGCCGCCTTCGATGCAGAACAGGATGAAGCCGTCGACCAGCGCGCTCTGGATGTTCCAGGCGAGCTTTTCCTGGTTGGCGGCCGAAACCAGGGCGATGCCGGCGCCGGTGGCATCGCAGGCCTCGGAGATGCCGGCCATCATGACGCGGGCAAACGGATCCTCGAAGAAATAGGAGAGGGGCTCGGTCGTGCCGACGCCGATGGCGTTGACCTTGCCGGCACGCAGCAGGCGCCCCTTGGGGTCGGGACCGGCATAGCCCATCGCTTCCGCCACCGCCTTGACCCTTTCGCGCACCTCGGCGCGAACGATCTCCGGGCGGCTGAAGACATTGGAGGCCGTGCCATGCGAGACACCGGCTGCCTTGGCGATATCCGCCAGCCGGATCGGTCGTGCCTGGCCTTCGACGGGTGGTGCCATGTCGTTCCTCCGAATCCGGTCACGTGACGAACATGACCGCGGAATAGTTGCCGGTCATCTAACATTTTTCTTGGATCGATTCAAATTTTCGCTTGACTCAGGCGGTGCGAGGTATATGATTTGAATCGATCCAATCTGTTTAGATGGGTTGGAGCAAAATTCCAGAAGGAGGGTGCCATGCATCCGGTCAACTATCTGTTCGAGGACGTCTACCGCAACGATTGGGGCATTGCCTCGGCCGCGCTGAGCGAACGGCGCCGGGGCGAGGCAAGCCCATGGAAGCGTGAATTGCGCTTCATCGTGGAGCGCAAGCGCGCCTAAGAAGTCAGTCTTTTTCACGTCGATCGATTGGATCGATTCAATAATTGGAGGTCAGTCATGCATCCGATCAGCCATCTTTTCCAGGACATTTATCGCAACTATTGGGGCATTTCGCCGGCGACCGACCGGCCGGAGCGGCAGCGCGCGGCGGAGCCGGCGACGCGCAGGCGCAAGCTTCGTCCCGGGCGCGGGTAATCCCGCCGCGTCAGGCGGTCGGTTTAAGATCGGGGGCGCCACAGCGCCGAGACGGCAATCGCCAGCCAGCCGGCGATAAGCAGAGTGCCGCCGATAGGTGCCGACATCGGAAACAGCCGCGAGCCCAGGAAGTCTCTGGCGAGAAGATCGCCCGAGAACAGGAGCAGGCCGACGAGCAGCGCCAGGCTTGCGATCCTGAGACACCGGTTGCCGCCGATAAGGCCGATGGCGAGGAAGACCGGCGCATGCATCAACAGGAAGGACGCCGCCGTGCCGGTGAAGGCGCCGCCGCGATGCGCGGCCGCCGCCGACAACGCCACGCCTGCCGCGCCGACGAGGCCGCCTGCCAGCACGAGGATACGGCTGCCGCCGTTTGAGGATTGCCCCGCGAGGCTCATGTTGAATGACTCCATGCTTCGGTCGAGCGGGCGAGCCGATCAGGATTCGCCGGCTTCGAGCAGCATATGCCGCGCCCGCCGCGACTGGACAGTCCAGTTATAGACCGCACCCAGCGCCATCAGCATGGACGTGCCCAAAAACACCGCCCGCATTCCGAAATGTCCGCCGACGAAGCCGCCGGCGAGCGGTCCCGCAACCTGGCCGACATACTGCGCCGAGATCGACAGTCCAAGCACATTGCCGCCGACGCCGTCCGGGATGTTGTGGCGGATGACGCTGGTGATGCAGGGCAGCAAGCCGCCCAGCGCCAGGCCCATCAGGAAGCGCAGCCCGATCAGCTGCCAGCCGTCGGTGACGAAAGCTTGTGGAATAAGCAGCAGCGCCGAGATCGCGAGGGCGCCGACGACGACATTCCAGTGGCCGACGCGGTCGGCGAGCTTGCCCAGCCATGAAGAGGACAGGATGGTGCCGAGTGCTGCCGCCGACATCACCACGCCCGCGACCATCGTCACCTTACCTTGGTCCTCGACGAGCTGCTGCACATAAACCGTGATGATCGGCTCGATCGACATGGTGGCGAAGGCAAGCAGCATGCCGGTCGTCAGCATCGCGGCGACCGGGCGCTTGTCGGGGATCTGCGACCAGCCACTCTTCGATTTCGCCGCCGAAGCGGCGTTGGCCGCAACTGGACGCGGGTTTTCCTTGATCAGGAAGGTCGTGGCCAGGAAGGCAAGAAAGATGACGCCGCCGGACAGCAGGAAGGTGGCGCGGATGCCGATCACCGGCGGCAGCGCGCCACCGAGCAGCGGGCCGACCAGCGAGCCCGCCGTGATGCCGGCCGCCAGCACGCCGAGCGCCCAGCCGGAGCGCTGCTTGGGCGTCTGCATCGCCACCAATATCGTCGATCCCGAAGAGTAGCCGCCGGCAAAGCCGATCAGGAGCCTCAGCAGCACCAATTGCCACACGCTCTGCACCATGCCGGTCAGCGACATGCACATCGCCATGCCGAACGAGGCACGCACCAGCATCAGCTTGCGGCCGTAACGGTCGCCGAGTCGTCCCCACAAGGGTGCGACCAGCGCCGCGGCAAAGAAGGTGGCGCCATAGGCAATGCCCGACCATTGCACGATCGCCGCGTGTCCCTCGGCGCCGAGCTGTTCGACGTAAAGCGGCAGGAAGGGCAACAGCAGCGTCATGGCAATCAGCGTGCTGAACGAGCCTGCGAAGCAGACCGCGAGATTGCGCCGCCAATGGATGTTGTAGTCGCTCTGTTCCACGCCATTCTCAGCCATTTTCTGCCTGTCCGAAAATCCTGGATTGTTCTGGATACCATTTGGGGATACCACAGCGGTATCCTCATGAACCTCAACCCAGCCGCTGTCAATGCGGCGCCGAAGAAGAGCGGAACGACGATGTCGCAGATGCAGAATGTCGAGAGGCAGCTCCGCGAGATGATCCTCGGACTGGAGATCGGCCCGGGCGAGCGGCTGACCGAGCGCTGGATCGAAAGCCGCTTCGGCGCCTCACGCACGCCGGTCAGGGCGGCTCTGCTGCGCCTTGAGACCGAAGGGCTGATAGGCCGCGACGGCCGCGGCTGGACGGTGGCGCCGATCAATCTCGCCGAGCTTGGCCAGATCGCCGTCTATCGCGAGGCTGTCGAGGTGGCGGCGGTGCGGTTGACGGCGGCGCTTGAGGATCGCAGCGGTGTCGAAGTGATCGCGGCGATGCTCGATTCCTGCGACGCCGACACGCCGCGCGAGGAATGGCACCGCGTCGGCATGGATTTTCACATCGAGCTGGCCAGGCTTTCCGGCAATGAATTCCTGCTTAGGGGAGTCCGCGATGCAATGACTAGGCTCTCCCGCGCGCGCTGGCTGGAAGTGCGCGACGAGGCGGCTCTCGGCCGCGCCTGGGCCGAGCACCATGCCATCCTGGCGGCCGTGCGGGCTGGTGACGCCGACG
>NZ_JHQR01000136.1 GCF_014843825.1 Mesorhizobium silamurunense | reverse complement strand
GGGGTCGCTGAGCAGCATCGGCGCGGTGCGGTCGACGATGACGGGGGCCGCGGCAGGCTTCGACGCCTCGACCGGAGCGCCGGCCGGCGCGGAAACCGTGGTGACGCTTCCTGGCGCCGCCAGTCCAAGGATCTTTGCCAGCGGCTTTTCGGTATAAAAGGCAAGCTTGCGCTTGCCGGCCTTGGTCACGTTGATGCCGTCGTCGGAGCGCAGGCGCACCGGCTGGCCGTTGATGTCCGGCCCGGAGGTGACAAAGGCGCCGTTCTCGTCGACGAAGCCGTCCCAGACATCGACGAACTCTCCGCCATGCGTCTGTGCGGCAGAATGATAGATGTCGTTGAAGGCCAGCATGTCCGAGGTCATCTTCGCCGCCCCGAACGCCGGCATGCCGACCCACAGGAACGGCACCTTTGCATCCTGGATGGCCTTGCCCAGCGCATCGGTGCGGCGCTCGTATTCCTGGGTCCAGTTCTCGGAGCGCGGCTGCTCGCGCACGTCGCCGACGCGCATCTGCTGGCGGTCGTTGGAGCCAAGCATGATCACCACGACGGACGGTTTCTCCGTCTCGATCAGCGACTTGATCTCGACCGGCCAGTTGTAGAAATCGTCACGCACGAAGCCGGACGAGCCGTTGCTGCGTGAAACGATCCTGACTGCGGGATTGTCGGCAAAGGCGGTGTCGAGACCCTCGGCCAGCCCGCCCGCCAGAAAATCGCCGACCACCAGCACGACGCGGGAATCCGGCGTCTTCTCGATGATCGGCGTCTCCGGTTCGGCCGGCGGGCGCGGCTTGGATTTCTTCTTTGGTTTCGGCCTTGCCTTCTGGATTTCGGCCGGTGGCTCGATGCGCTCGCTGCGGCGCGGGAACAGAAGATCGCGCAGCGACCAGCCGCGGCTTTCCTCTTCCTGCGCGAAAGCTGGCGTATGGAAAGCGCTGGAGCCGGCGACGGCAAGCACGGCGATGGCCAGGACAAGGATCGGCAGGCGGCGAACGATCAGCCGGATACGCGCAACCGTAACCAATCAAGTCTCCATCCCTTGGCGCATGATCATGCAAAAGCGGGGAAATCATGCGCAAGCCGAAGCGCTACAGCATCCTTTCCGTCTTTGAAAGGATGCTTCACGCCATGGACGGCTCTATTGCTTCCGAAGCCATTTCAGCACTTCCAGGCTCGGATAGCCATCCTGGGTCAAGCCGACCTTCGCCTGGTAGGCCATGATGGCGGCCTTCGAGCCTTCGCCGATCTTGCCGTCGAACTTGCCGTCATAATAGCCGTGCTCGGAAAGCCGCTTCTGCAGTTCCTGCCGTTCCTCGAAGCTGAGCTTGGTGAAAGGCCGCTGCCAGTCCTGCACAAGACCGGTGCCGCCGGCGATCTCGTCGGCGAGCAGGCCGACGGCCAAAGCATATTTGTCGGCGTTGTTGTAGGCCTTGATAACCGAGAAATTCCTGATCATCAGGAAGGCCGGTCCGCCCCTGCCGTCCGGCACCTTCAATGTCGCCTTGTCGGTCAGGTTCCTGAACGGCTTGCCATTGGCCCTGGTGACGCCGAGCGCCTTCCATTGCGCCAGCGTCTTCGATCCGGCGGGCAGCTTGCCGGCGGGCAAGGTCACTTCGTAGCCCCAGGTCTTGCCGGCCTGCCAGCCGTTCTTCCTCAAAAGATTGGCGGATGTCGCAAGCGCGTCGGGGATCGAATTCCAGATGTCGCGCCGGCCATTGCCGTCCATGTCGACGGCGTAGCGCTGGTAGCTGGTCGGGATGAACTGCGTCTGGCCCATCGCGCCGGCCCAGGAGCCCATGAGATGGCCTTCGTCGATGTCGCCGGTCTGCAGGATCTTCAACGCGGCGATCAGCTGGGTGCGGGCGTATTTCGACCGCTTCGGGTCGCCATAGGCAAGGGTGGCCAACGAACGGATGACATTGCGCATGATGTCGTCGCGCTTGAGGATCTCGCCATAGTTCGATTCCATCGACCAGATGGCGAGAAGAATGTTGCGGTCGACGCCGAACCGCGCCTCGATCCGATCCAGCCACGGCCTCCATTTGCGCGCCATCGCCTGACCGTTGGCCACCGACTGGTCATGCACGCGGTTGTCGAAATAGTCCCAGGCGGGAGCGGTGAATTCCGGCTGGGTGCGGGCCTTTTCCAGCACGACCGGGTCAGGCTCGATGCCCCTCATGGCCTGGTCGTAGACCGCGCCGGAAACGCCGCCCTGCACGGCGGTGGCACGGAAGCCCACGACCCACTGGCGGAACCCCGCATCGGCGAAAGCAGGTCCGGCGGGCATCAGCAAGGCGAGCGTGAGGCCGGCGGCCGTCACCAGTGCCGTCAGGCGCCTTGCGGTGTTGCGAACGGACATCTTTTTCCTCCTTCGTCAAATCAGGAAGGATCATTCAACGCCGAACCGGGTTAGTATTTAGTTTACCATAGGTGCCGCCGGGAACGAAAAGAGAGGTCGCGGCTTTTAGCCCTGCGCGTTCAACTCAGCCGTTCGGTAATTCAACATTCCGGCGTGAAAATGTTCGGGGGTATTGCGGAGCAGATCGCCGAGCGGATAATGGGCTCAAAACGGATGGGGTGGAGCATGAAGCGAGTTCGCAAGGCAGTTTTCCCGGTCGCCGGCCTCGGCACACGGTTTCTTCCGGCCACCAAGGCCATTCCGAAGGAGATGCTGACCGTCGTCGACCGGCCGGTCATCCAGTATGTGGTCGACGAGGCGCGCGATGCCGGCATCGAGCATTTCATCTTCGTGACCGGACGCAACAAGGCGGTCATCGAGGATCATTTCGACGTCCAGTTCGAGCTCTACGACACGCTGGCCCAGCGCGGCAAGGACGACCAGCTCGCCCGCCTGCAGCGGCTGCAGCCGGCGCCGGGTCAAACCAGCTTCACCCGCCAGCAGGTGCCGATGGGGCTTGGCCATGCCGTCTGGTGCGCGCGCGAGCTGGTCGGCGACGAACCGTTCGCGCTGCTTTTGCCCGACATGATCATGCAGTCGGAGAAAAGCTGCATGAAGGACATGGTCGAACTCTATGCCGAGACCGGCAGCAACATCATCGCCGTGCAGGAATGCGATCCGGCCGAGGCGCACAAATACGGCATCGTCGGCCGTGGCGAGGATACCCATCACGGCTTCCGCATCACCGGCATGGTGGAGAAGCCGAAACCGGGCACGGCACCCTCCAATCTCTTCATCAACGGGCGCTATATCCTGCAGCCGGAGATTTTCGGCATCCTCGAAAACCAGGAGCGCGGCGCCGGCAATGAGATCCAGTTGACGGATGCGATGCTGAAGCTGGAAAGACAGCAGCCCTTCTACGGCTATCATTACAAGGGGCGCACCTTCGATTGCGGCTCGCCGGAAGGCTTCGTCGAAGCCAATGTCGCCTTCGCGCTCTGGCGCAACGACATGAACGAGAGCATGGCCGGCGTCATCCGCACCCTGCTGGATGAGGTGCGGCCAGCGGAGCGGAGTGAGGCCGCTTCTTAGATCTAGCAATCATTCAGGCAATTCCGATTGGCCGCGGTTCCGACTTGCGGGTTACCGTTGCACCTTCAAGCCGAGATAGACGCTGTTGGCGACATAGTCGCGACCGGGCAGGTTGCTGGTCAGCTTCTCCGTCCTCACCCGCGTGGTGAGGCCGGCGTAGCGGTTCAGCCACCAGGTCAGCCCGGCCTCGGCGCTCAGGATCAGGTCGTGGCCGTCGGAGCCGGTATAATCGCGCCAATCGAGGCCAAGCGACGAATTCGCCGTCAGGTTGGCGCGGATTTGCCGCTCGCCGGTGAGCCGGCTCGAGTAGAGGACATCGCCGCTCTCGTTAGCCGCGGTCGTGCTCTCGATGGTGGTCCTTCCGGTGAGGCCGATGATCGTGCCGCGCTCGGGCGACCATTTGAGATCGGCGTTGACATACGGCCCCGCATTGGCCGGCAGGCGGTCGTCATCGATCGCTTCGCGCAGCCATCCGACGGAAAATTCGCCGGAAAGCTTGTCATGCATGTCGAGCTCGAGGCCGGCGCGCGCGCCGAGCCGCGTCGAGGAGCGCTCGAAACCGTTGCTGTCGAGGCGCAGATCATAGATCCGCCGGCCGGCTTCCACTTCGGCGAAGGGCGTGATGGCCGGTGAGACCTGGTAGCCGGTACGCAAGGTCGCGGAGTAGAGCGTGGAGTCGCGATCCTTCTGCGACAAGACGGTGCCGTCGGAGAGCTTGGCGTCGCCGTAGAAATCATGCCTGACCGCGCCGGTCAGCGTGTAGCGCATCTTGACGACATCCTTCTCGACGCCGAGGCTGCCGTCCACGGTCTGCCGCAGCGGCTGCGAGGTGACGCCGGCAATGGCATCGGGCGAGGAGGCAGATTCCGGCACGGTTTCATAGCCGAGCTTGGCGATGGCGCGCAGCTCATGGTCGAGGTCGACATTGAGCTGGCCCTCGATCCGGCCCTGCGCATCGTTGATCTTCTGGCCCGAAAGCGTGTTGCGGAAGATGCCGTAGCCGTCGATGACGGCCGAATTCTCGCGCCAGTCGGAGGTGGCGGAAAAACGCAACGCCGTTTCGGACAGCACCGCCGGCCTGCCGCCGCTGCTGCCATCGGCGTTGGACGTCGCGGTAAAGCCTTGCTCCAGCGTCGGCCGGAAGACGAAAGTGCCGAGCTTGATGCCGGGGGCGGCGAAGGGATCGTCCTCCGGCTTGATTTTCTGGCCGTCGATCGACCCCGTGCGCTCCGCGCCCGGATCGAGCTTCTGCCTGTCGACGCTGTCGATGGTGACGGCGCGGCGGTTCGCGCCGTCTTCGTCGGCGGCCGCCGTGTCGGCCTGATCGCCGGTGGCGGCGGTCTTGGTCGTGCTGTCGGTGGTCTGGCCACGCTTCTTCTTGGCCTTTTTCTTATCGGCCGCCTTGGCGTTGCTTTTCGCGTTGGCGTCAGTTGCGCGCTGCCTGGCGGTCGAAGGCCGGCGTGGCTTGGCCGCGGTCTGATTGTCGGCGAAAGGGTCACCGGTCGCTTCCGGCTGGTCGAAGATGCTGTCCGTCGCCGTCTGGTCGTCGTCCGCAACAGCTCCCGGGCTTTCCGGCTGGTAAGGATTTGCGAGCGTCTGGTCCTCGGCCGCCTGGGTCGCCGGAGCCGTCTGATCCTGAGATCCTTGCGCCCGCAATTGCCTCGCCTTGCGCTGCTGGTCGGCCAGGATTGCCGATTCGGAGACTTCGCCGCGCAACTCGGTTTCCTGCGCGAACACCGGCGCAGGGCGCAGCAGGGCAAGAATGCTTGCCGTCAGCAGAAGCGCTGCAACGGCAATGCCCTTCCGACCCGTTTTCGTATCTGGCTCGCCCCCGGACATCGTCACCACTGCTCGCGCGGCGCAGGCGCGCCATACTTACCGGACCGTAAATGCGGATGGTTAACGGAGGGTTGAAACGGGTCGGTTCCGCGGCCCCCGACGCACGCGAAACGGGAATTCCGTTGGACAGGCGAGCGACATGGCGCTAATGGCATCTGCCATGCATGCGGGGTCCCCAGAAAGAAAGCAGCCGGACAGGCAGGCTGCGATCGAGTCGGCGCTGAGAACCGTGGCGACGGAGCAGGCCGGCGTCGCGGCGCTCGCCACAGCGCTCGGCAACGGCCTGGCCGAGCCGTTCGCGGCCGCCATCGATCTTATTTCGCGCATCGAGGGGCGCGTCATCGTCACCGGTGTCGGCAAGAGCGGCCATATCGGCTCCAAGATCGCCGCGACGCTCGCCTCGACCGGCACGCCCGCCTTCTTCGTCCATCCCGCCGAGGCCAATCACGGCGATCTCGGCATGATCGCCAGGGATGACGCGATCATCGCCATGTCATGGTCAGGCGAGAGCAAGGAACTGATGGGCATCGTCGCCTATTCCAGGCGCTTCTCGATCCCGCTGATCGCCATCACCTCCGGCGAGAGCTCCGCGCTGGCGCGCGCCGCCGATGTCGTGCTGCTCCTGCCGGCCGTGCCGGAGGCCTGCCCGCACGGGCTGGCTCCGACGACATCGGCGCTGCTGCAACTGGTCATGGGCGATGCGCTGGCGATCGCGCTGCTCGAGGCGCGCGGCTTCACGCCGGACCATTTCCGCACCTTCCATCCCGGCGGTCAGCTCGGCGCCAATCTGATGCAAGTCTCCGAGATCATGCGGGTGGGCGATCAGATTCCAATCGCCCTAGTCGGAACGAAGATGCCGGAAGCGGTGATGACGCTATCCAACAAGAAGGTCGGCTGCGTCTGCATCGTCGATACGAAAGGCGAACTGGTCGGGATCATCACGGACGGCGATGTCGCGCGCAATCTGCATCGCAACCTGGCCAACATCGCCGTGGAAGACATCATGACGAGGACGCCGAAGACGGTCGACCCGCAGACCCTGGCCGGCACGGCTATCGCTCTCCTCAACGAGCACAATATCGGGGCGCTGGTCGTGACCGAGAATAAAACGCCCGTGGGCGTGGTTCATTTCCACGACCTGCTGCGCATCGGCGCGGCTTAGTTCACCCTATCTTCGTTGACTCAGACAGCCTCGACCGTCAGTTCAAGATCGGTATCGGCGGCGCCCGTTACGCGAACCTGCGTGCCGGCCGGCAGATCCGGGCCCGAGACACGCCACAGCGTGTCGCCGAGCTTGATGCGGCCGCGGCCGTCCTTGATCGGCTCCGCAAGCGTGGCCATCTTGCCAACCATCTGCGCGCCACGGCGGTTCAGCAGCGGCTGATCGGTCGGATCATGGCGCCCGCCAACCAGCTTCTTGCCGACATAGGCCGAAACCAGTGAAAGCGTGAGGAAGGCGAGCACCTGGACTTGCCAGGTCCAGAAGCTCGCGTCCCAGATCAGCAGCGAGACCGCGCCGATGAGCAGCGCTGCGATGCCGATCCACAGCATGAAAATGCCGGGAGCGATAACTTCCATCACCAGCAGGACAAAGCCGAGAACCATCCAGTTCCAAGGGCCAAGTTCGAATACAATGCGGTCGAGCATGAGAGTAGCCTCCTACGATCTCAGCTCTCGCTCGGGCGAACCACGGGCGGGCGGCTGGCCTGCCGTTGCGCGCCGGTGGTGCCTTCGCTCCTGAACACTTCCTTGGCTATCTCGCCAATGCCGCCAAGGGTGCCGATCAACGAAGAAGCTTCGAGCGGCATCAGCACGACTTTACTGTTGGCGGCCGAGCCGATCTTGGTCAGCGCTTCCGTGTATTTCTGCGCGACGAAGTAATTGAGAGCCTGCACGTCGCCTTTGGAGATGGCTTCGGACACGACTTGCGTGGCGCGGGCTTCAGCTTCAGCCGAGCGTTCGCGGGCCTCCGCATCGCGAAACGCGGCTTCCCTGCGGCCCTCAGCCTCCAGGATTTGCGACTGCTTGAGACCTTCGGCGGCGAGGATCTGCGCGCGCTTGTTTCGCTCGGCCGTCATCTGCCGTCCCATCGATTCGATGAGGTTGGCCGGCGGATTGATATCCTTGATCTCGACGCGGGTGATCTTGATGCCCCAAGGGTGCGCGGCTTCATCGACGACGCGCAGCAGGCGCTCGTTGATGGCGTCGCGGTTCGACAAAAGTTCGTCGAGGTCCATCGAACCCATGACCGTGCGGATGTTGGTCATGGTCAGGTTGAGGATGGCGTTTTGCAGGCCGGAGACCTGATAGGCTGCCTGCGCCGCGTTGAGAATTTGGAAGAAGGCTATGCCGTCGACACCCACTATAGCGTTGTCCCGGGTGATGATCTCCTGGCTCGGGACGTCGAGCACCTGTTCCATCATGTTCATCTTGGCGCCAATGCGGTCGATAAAGGGCACGATGAGATTGAGGCCCGGGCTCAATGTCTTGGTATAACGGCCGAAACGTTCAACCGTATAATTGTAGCCTTGCGGGATTGTCCGGATGCCTTTGAAAAGCACCAACACGACAAGTGCAACAAGAACAATGATGGCGATATCGAAACCGCTGAAGCCCATTTCGTTTCTCCCTCAAAAGGCGGCGACCTCACGGAATCACTTAAGTGTGTTTCCGCAACGTTACAATCAGGTGATCATGAATATCGGTTAGCGGAGGCTTTTGCGCACCGGTTTCAAGGCCTGTCGGTGAAGCCCGTCACACCCAGCCGCACAGCTCGCGCCGCACCAGCGCTTCGATCACCGCCATCCCCTCGGCGCTGTCGTTGAGGCAGGGGATGTGGGCGAAGTTCTTGCCGCCGGCGTGGTGGAAGGTCTCGGCGGCTTCGCGGCCGATCTCGTCCAGCGTCTCGATGCAGTCGACGGAAAAGCCAGGATTGACGACTGCGATCGACTTGACGCCGTCCTTCGCCAGCTTCTCGACGGTGACGTCGGTGTAGGGCTGCAGCCATTCCTGGGCGCCGAAGCGCGACTGGAAGGCGGTGATGAGCTTCTTCTCGTCCCAGCCGAGTCTTGCCCTGAGCAGCTGGGTCGTTTCGAGGCAATGCGCCTGGTAAGGGTCGCCCTTGTCGGAATAAGGTTTTGGGATGCCGTGGTAGGAGGTGATCACCACCTCCGGTTCGAAGTCGAGCGTCGCAAGATGCCTCTCGAGCGAACGGGCGAGCGCATCGATATAGATCGGCTCGTCGTAATAGGGCGGCACGCTGCGGATCGCCGGCGCATGCCTGATCTGCATCAGCGCGCGGAACAGCTGGTCGTTGGCGGTCGCTGTCGTCGTCGCCGAATATTGCGGATAGAGCGGAAAGGTGAGGATGCGCTTGCAACCCTGCTCGACCAGCCGGCGGGCGACGTTTCCGGTGGAGGGATTGCCGTAGCGCATCGCCCAGTCGACGACGACGTTCGGCAGGTCGCCAAGCGCGCCGGCGAGCTTTTCTGCCTGGGAGCGGGTGAAAGTGCGCAGCGGCGACTCGTCCTTCTCCCGGTTCCAGATCCTGGCGTAGTTGGCGCCGGACTTTTTCGGCCGCGTGGTGAGAACCAGCCCGTAGAGGATCGGATACCAGATCGCCTTGTTGAGCTCGATGACGCGAGGGTCGGAGAGGAATTCCCTCAGATAGCGCCACATCGGCTTGAAGTCGGTGCCGTCAGGCGTGCCGAGATTGATCAGCATGATGCCGATCTTGCCCGCCTTCACCGGCGCGGCGCCCGCCGGGACCGGACCGGCGGTCTCGGCGGCTTTCGCATCGGCAGGGCTGGCAAGCGTCATCAACAGTCTCCAGGCACCGAAGGCTACGCAATTCCGGACGGAAAATCGTTGCACAATGGAATTGCTTTATGCGCCGCGAAACTAGCGATGCCGTGCCGGTTTTCAATGCTGCGTCTGGCCGCACCTTATCTCGTTCCAGCCCGAAAACGGAACACCCGCCCGGCATTGCCGGGCGGGTGCCAAGAACTCACGGGAAGAAACTACTTTGCGGCCGGCGGAATGGTGAGCGTGGCGCCGAGCGGCAGGCGGCGCGGCCTGAAGTCCTTGTTGGCCTCGGAGATCAGCTTCCATTTGGCGCCGTCGCCATAGTTCTTCTTGGCCAGGTCCCAGTAGGTGTCGCCGGCGGCTATCACATGGCTGGTCTCTGGGCTGGTCTCTGGGCTGGTCGCGGCCGGCTTGGCCTCGGTGGGCGCTGTCTCGGCAGGTTTTGCCGGTTCTGCCGCCGGGGCAGGGGCGGGGGTCGCTGGAGCAGTCTCAGCCGGCTTTGCGGTCTCCGCCGGAGCCGTCGTTGCCGGAGCGGTTTCGGCCGAAACGGTCGGCGGCGTGCCGGCGATATCGCCGGAATTGGACGGCAAAGCCGGCATTGCGGGCTCGGCGGCTGGTGCCGTCGTGGCAGGAGCAGTCTCGGCTGGCTTTGCCGGTTCAGCCGCAGTCGCCGTCGCGCCGACCTCGGTGATGCGCCCGTCGAGCTTCGGCGTATAAGGCCGGTGCGCGCCGAGATAGTCGGCCACCACCTGCTCCAGGCCCGGACCGTAGTCGTAGACGTCGGTCGCCTTTTCGGCGAAGACCTTGTAGCCGTCGCCGCCTTGGCGGACATAGTTGTTGGTGGCGACGAGATACTGCTTGTCCGGATTGATCGGCGCCCAGGAGCCGTTCTCCATCACCTCGACGGATTTGACGCGGCCGGCATTGGGCGCGACCGACTTGTCGAAGGCGTATTTCAGGCCGGCCACCTGCGGGAAGCGGCCGGCGCCGTCCTCGATCTGGCTGAGGCCGTTTTCGAGACCGGCGACCAGATCCTTGCCGGAGATCTTGAACGTCGCCAGCGTGTTCTGGAACGGCAGCACCGTCAGCACCTCGCCCATCGTCACGGTGCCCTGGTCGATGGAGGCGCGCAGGCCGCCGCCGTTCGAGATGACGATCTCGACGCCCTGGCCCTTGACGCGGTCGAGGATGGCGTCGGAGACGAGATTGCCCATCTCGCATTCGCGGGCGCGGCAGTTCTCGCGGCTGCCGTCGATTGCCTTGGTGGTCTCGGCGACCTCCTTGTTCTTCAGCGCTTCGATGGGCGCGCCAAGCTCCTTGATGCGGGCGAGAACGGCGGGGTCGGGGGTGATCGACTTGTCGAGATAGATCGGATCGCCGCTAGCCGATTTGACGACGCCGTTGTCGTTGAAGACGACCTTGAACTCGCCGAGATATTTCGAATAGGACGCCGCCTGCACGACCGGCACCTTGGAGCCGTCGGGATTGTCGACCATCGTCGGATAAGGCCCCGCCGCCTTCGGATCGGTGTTCGACAGAAGCGTGTGGCTGTGGCCGCCCACGACCACGTCGATGCCGGGGATTTTCGCGATGACATCGCGCTCGCGGTTGTAGCCGATATGGGTGACCGCGATGATCTTGTTGATGCCTTGCGACTTGAGCTTCTCAACTTCGGCCGTGATCGACTTGACGTCGTCCGCGATGGCGATGTTGGGGCCGGGCGAGGCGAGTTCCGGCGTGTCGTTGGTGACGGCGCCGACGATGCCGATCTTCTGGCCGCCGACCTCGACAACGATCGACGGCTTGATCTTGCCGTTGGCACCGGACTTATCGTTGGGCACGACATTGGCGCTGACGACGGGGAACTTCGCCTTGTCGAGGTAAGGCACCAGCGCGCTTTCGCCATCGTCGAATTCATGGTTGCCGAGCGTCACCGCGTCGGGTTTGATCTGATTGAGGAATTCCTCCTCCGCGGCACCCTTGTACGTGATGTAGAACAGCGATCCCTGGAAGCTGTCGCCGGCATTGAGCAGCAGCACGTTCTGGCCTTCGAGCTTCTTGCGCTCCTGCGCGATAGCGGTGACCAGCCGGCCCGCGCCGCCGATGCATTCGCCCTTGGTCTCTTCCTCGGCGGAACAGGTCGACTCGTATTTGTTGTTGCCTTCGATGCGGCTATGCCAATCGTTGAAATGCAGGATGTTCAGCGTGTAGTCGGCGAAGGATGCTCCGGCCGACAGGCCAATCATCGAGGCAGACAGGGCTAGAATGGCGGCAATCTTCTTCATCTTCGTCTCCCGGATAAGCTGACCTGAAGTGCTTAATGCCCTCGCTTGACTGGAAAATAACAGTCAGCTGCGGGTCATGTTCACATCGCGTTTTGGTCGATGCAAGCGGAAATCGGGAGGAGGTTTGCCGGCACAAAAAAGGACGGCGGCTCGCGCCGCCGACCCCAACAAGATTGATGTCAGACTATGCTCAGGCGCGGCGCGTCAGCACGAAGTTCTGGCCGCTGGCACTGGTGCAGTTGAGCTGGCTGGTCGAGACCATGAGGCAGTTGAAGCTGACCGGCGTCTGGCGGATCAGCGACGTGCCGTGGATCTCGACCGAGGTCGGTCCGGTCATGGTGTAGCTGCCTTCGGACAGCTTCTGGCCGGTATCGGTCGCGACAGTGGTGAAGCTGCCGGCCGTGAAGGTCGACAGGCCAGTGCCCTTGGCGTCGATCCAGTTCCCCTCGACGCCTTTGGGCGCCGCTGAAATCGGCTCGGAAGGGCCGGTCGTGGTGCAGGCGGCAGCGGCCAGAAGGCTTGCCGCGGCGCCTGCCGTAAGCAATTTGCGCGCAATGGTCATTTGAAAAATCCTCTCCTCTCGCATCGGCCCGAAAATCGCTTTCCGATTTTCGGAAAGCACGATGCGTTCATTAAAGTGCTAGAGCGTACTTTGTGCGTCCGAATGGACGCACGTCGCTCTAGGCCGCTTCATTTCAATCGCCCGATTTCCGGGCGATTGCAAGGTGGAGAGAGATACCGGCAGAGCCGCTATCGCACCAGGATGTTGCGGAACTGCCACGGGTCGTCCTTGTCCATATCCTCGGGGAAAAGGCCGGGGCGATTATCCAGCGGCGTCCAGTCGGTGTAATAGCCCCTGACCGGCCCGAGATAGGGAAACTGCACCTCCAGGCAGCGCCTGAAATCCATCTCGTCGGCCTCGACGATGCCGGCCATCGGATTTTCCAGCGCCCAGACCATGCCGGCGAGCACCGCCGAGGTGACCTGCAGGCCGGTGGCGTTCTGGTAGGGCGCGAGCTTGCGCGCCTCGGCCAGCGACAGCTGCGAGCCGTACCAGTAGGCGTTCTTGTCGTGGCCGTAAAGCAGCACGCCGAGCTCGTCGACGCCGTCGACCAGCTCGTTCTCGTCGAGCACATGATGCACGGGCTGCGCCTTGCCGGCGGCGCCGAACATCTCGTGCAACGACAGCACGGCGTCGTTGCAGGGATGGTAGGCATAGTGGCAGGTTGGGCGGTAGTTCACCTTGCCCTTCTTGCCGCGCACGGTGAAGAAATCGGCGATCGAGATCGCCTCGTTGTGCGTCACCAGGAAGCCGTATTGCTCACCCGGCGTCGGGCACCACGAGCGCACGCGCGTGTTGGCGCCGGGCTGCTCCAGATAGATCGCCGCCTGCGAGCCGTTGTTGTGCTTCCTGCCGTTCTTCGGCATCCAGTTCTCGTGCGTGCCCCAGCCGAGCTCGGCGGGCTGCAGGCCTTCCGAGATAAAGCCCTCGACCGACCAGGTGTTCCAGAACACGTCCATCGGCTTCGGCTTCTTGGTGCGCTGGGTATCGCGCTCGGCGATGTGGATGCCCTTGACGCCGGCCTTTTTCATCAGCTTGGCCCAACCGTCGCGGTCGTGCTCCGCGGGCACCACAAATTCGAGCCCGAGGTCGGTGGCGAGGTTGACCAGCGCCTGTTTGACGAACCACGAGACCATGCCTGGATTGGCGCCGCAGCAGGAGATCGCGGTGGTGCCACCCGGGGCCTTTTCCTTCTCCAGGCGCACGCTCTCGCGCAGCGCATAGTTGGTGCGCGAGGCGTTGTCGGCCTTGGCGTCGAAATAGAAGCCGAGCCAGGGTTCGACGACCGTGTCGATGTAGAGCACGCCGAGCTTGCGGCAGAGCTTCATCAGCTCGAGCGAGGAGGTGTCGACCGACAGGTTGACGCACATGCCCTGGCCGCCGCCATTGGTAAGCAACGGGGTCAAAAGCTTCTTGTAGTTCTTCTTGGTCACCGCATCCTGAACGAAGGTGATACCGCGCTCGTCGAGCAGTCTGCGGTCGGTGTCGCGCGGGTCGATGACCGCCATGCGCGACTTGTCGAACTTGAAATGGCGTTCGATCAGCGGCAGCGTCCCCCGCCCGATCGAGCCGAAGCCGATCATCACGACAGGGCCGGTGATTTCACCGTAAACGGGCCAGTTTTCATTCGCCATTTTTTCGGACACTCCTTCAAATACATGCAAAATCCGGGCGTTTCCGCCCGAAGCGCTACACCACAGATCATTGTCATAAACCAGCGAAAAGCGCCAACCGCCGGCTAAGTCGCAATGGCGGCGTGGTTAAGCCGCCTTGGCCATGCCGTCGAGGAAGGCAACCAGCCGGTCGCGGTCGGCAGCCAGGCCCTTGTAGTCGAGCTGCGCCTGGTCGAGCGCGTTGAGCTGCCCGGCAAAAGATACCGCAAGCGTCGCCCTGTCAGGGTGCCGGACAAGCACGGCCAGCGGATCGAGATGGATGCGGATGGTGAAGAGGATGTCGCGCGAGACCGGCAGCTTGCGCAGCGTCTGGCGCTCGACTCGGATGAAGGCGTTGGCGTTGATGTCGCCGTCGGGGAAGCGCGTCGGGCGGTTGGTGGCGCGGTCGATGCGCTGGATGTTGGAGAGCGGATGATAGAGCGCGTCGCCCGCCTGGATCGACCAGTTGAAGCGCTCGACCGCCTGACCCTGCAGGCCGTCGAACATGCGGTTGATGACCTCGGCGGGCCGGGTGCCGGGGCCGAAGCCCGGCACCGGCGCGTGGATCTGTTGCAGCGGCTTGCCGAATTTTTCCTGAAGCGACCAGGACGAGGGGAAGCAGAGCGAGCCGGCGGCCAGCCGCCAGCCGTCATCGCCGCGGCGCATCAGGATCAGATCTTCCTGGACGAGCAGCGAGGCGTTTACGAGTGGCGCTTCGCGCAGGGCGGGAGCCAACTTTTCGAGCGCTCCTTCGAAGCCGATCACCTCGATATCCGGGCCCTTGCGGTGATGGGTGCCGGAATGCCTTGCCGCCAGATGCGCGACGAGCAGTTCCAGCACCTCGCGCTGCGCGGCGCGGGTGCCGTCTTCCTCGACAAAGACCTTTTCCGGGATTTCCTTATAAAGCCGCAGCTTCTCGATGAGATGCGGCAAAAGGAATTCGTCGACCTCGATCCAGCGATCGAATTCAAGTGGCTTCAGCCCGATCGTGAAGAGTTTGGAGGACCCGTCATAGGGCGTATGGGTCGGTTGGCGAATGGTCATGCCTGCCTGGGTGCTATCCAGTTTGATGTCTTCAGCCTCAATCAGCCGAGTTGCGCCGGGATCAGCCCGCGCAGCGAATTGCCGACGAAGATCGCCTTCGCGGACTTCAGATCGTCGAAGGTGTAGATCGCTTCCACGGCGCGGCCTTCGTCCAGAAGCGTGCCGCGCAATATCCCAGGCAGCAGGCCGCAATCAAGTCTTGGCGTCGCCAGCACGCCGTCGCCGAAGTCGGCAAAGAGGTTGGTGATGGTGCCTTCGCAGAGTTCGCCGCGCTCGTTGGCGAGCAGCACCTCGTCGGCGCGGGTGGCGAGATACTCGGCGCGCGCCCGCTGGTAGGTTTCGCGCCGGCTGGTCTTGTGGCGCAGCAGCGTGTCGCCGGAATCGAGCCGGACCCGCGCCAGC
>NZ_JHQR01000143.1 GCF_014843825.1 Mesorhizobium silamurunense | reverse complement strand
CCCGGACCTTCGGTCCGACCTCCCCACAAGGGGGAGGTAGGGCAAGTGCATGCAACAAAAAACCCGCCACGAAGGCGGGTTTTTGATCTGCGACAAAGCGGAGAAGGGCTTAGAGGCCGAAACCTTCGAAGCGCTTCTTGAACTTCGACAGGCGGCCGCCGCGGTCGAGCAGGGTCTGCTGGCCGCCGGTCCAGGCTGGGTGCGTGGTCGGGTCGATGTCGAGGTTCATCGTGTCGCCTTCCTTGCCCCAGGTCGAGCGGGTCAGGTATTCGGTGCCATCGGTCATGACGACCTTGATGGTGTGGTAGTCGGGGTGGATATCGGCCTTCATTGTCTTATTTCCTGGCTTGCTGGCGCCGGTGACGGGCCTAAGGCCTGCGTCGATGCGCCCCTTTTTAAAACTCGAAGCCGCAGCTAATGAAAAGCCACGGCTTCTAAAACGGTCGGCGAGCCTATACATCAGCCGGAATTGAATCACAAGGCCGCGGCAAGCGCATATTGAAGCGCATGACCGGCAAGCGGCCAGAGGAAACGCTCATGGCGGATATCGGTGTCAGTGGAGACGGGCGCAAGCGCTCGATCCGGCCGCTCAGAAGCCTTTTTCCGTATATCACCCGCTACCGGAAACTGGCGGTCGGCGCCATCATCTCGCTGATCCTGGCGGCGGCGACGACGCTCGCCCTGCCGATGGCCGTGCGGCGCATGATCGATCACGGCTTCCAGGCATCGGGCTCCACCTTCATAGCAGAATATTTCGCCGCGCTTGTGGCGATGGCGGCGCTGCTGGCGGCGGCATCGGCCAGCCGCTACTACTTCGTCATCACGCTCGGCGAGCGGGTCGTCGCCGATATCCGTCGCGACGTGTTCGCCCATGTCACGACCTTGTCGCCGGCCTTTTTCGACAAGGCGCATTCCGGCGAGATCGTTTCGCGGCTCGCCGCCGACACGACACAGGTGAAGTCCGCTGTCGGGGCCACTGCCTCGGTCGCGCTGCGCAATCTCATCCTCGGCCTCGGCGCCGTGGCGATGATGGTCTTCACCAGCCCAAAACTTTCCGGCCTGGTCATCGGCGCCATTCCGCTGATCGTGCTGCCGCTCGTCGCCTTTGGCCGCTCGGTGCGGCGCAGGTCGCGCCTGGCGCAGGATACGCTGGCCGAGGCCACCGCCTATGCCAGCGAGCAGATCGGCGCGGTGCGCACGCTGCAGGCCTTCACCAACGAGAAGCTGGTCACAGGGCATTTCTCGGCTGCGGTGGAAGCGGCTTTCGAGGCGGCGCGCATGTCAGTCTTTGCCCGCTCCTTCCTCACCTTCTTCGCCATCTTCATGATCTTCTCCTCGGTGGTGGCGGTGCTCTGGTTCGGTTCGCGCGATGTGCTTGCCGGCACGCTGTCGCCGGGCACGCTCGGCCAGTTCCTGCTCTATTCGGTGTTCGCCGCCGGCGCGCTCGGTGCCTTGTCGGAGGTGTGGAGCGAGCTGTCGCAGGCGGCGGGCGCAGCCGAGCGGCTGACCGAGATCCTGGCTGAGAAGCCCGCCATCCAATCGCCCGTCGATCCGCTGCCGCTGCCCGCTAAGGCCAAGGGCGCGATCAGCTTCGACGATGTCTCCTTCTCCTACCCGGCGCGGCCGGATCGGGCCGCAGTCCATGGCCTCAGCTTCCAGGTGAAGCCGGGCGAGACGGTGGCGATCGTCGGGCCGTCAGGCGCGGGGAAAAGCACGGTCTTCTCACTGATCCTGCGCTTCTACGATCCGGAAAGCGGGCGCATCGTCATCGACGGCGTCGACGTGCGCGAGGCCGATCCGGCCGCCGTGCGCGAGCGCATCGCCATCGTGCCGCAGGACGTCACCATCTTCGCGGCGAGCGCGCGCGACAATATCGGCTTCGGCCGGCCGGG
>NZ_JHQR01000135.1 GCF_014843825.1 Mesorhizobium silamurunense | reverse complement strand
GACTCTTATGTCAGGCGAGAACCACTAGCACCTGCCCGATCCGCTTCGAGAACAGCAACAGCGGCGCGCTGATGAGCACGGGCACGAGGATCGCCGATGGCAACACCGGCAAAGACGAGGTGTCCGGATGGAAGACACCATTGATCGCGGCGCTCCAGGCGACAGCGAGCCACAGCGTGTCCGGGATCATGATCGCCAACCAGGTCGCGCGACGTTGAGCTGGCGTCAGGCTCGTGTGTTCGAGGCCGAGCCACAATCCTAGCGCGATTAGCCCGTGGGTTGCGAGCTGGTGGGCCGTGGTCGGAACGCCGCTGGCCGGGATCGTCGGCCACCTGTACATCACCAGGAGCCACAGCGCCGTGAGCGGCGCAAACCAGAGCAGGCCGCGCCAGGCGTCACGCGATGGAACGATAGCAGGGGAAACAGCTTCGACGGTCATCAGCGGCACTCCATTGAGCCTAGCGCATTTGCCTGCGCTCAGATGTACGCCTGCTTTCCGCGAGCTGATATTCGCGACAATGTTGATAGGCCATGAAGAAGAACTTCACAGTCCGGCAGAGCTTGCTCGACGGCGTGAAGGCGTGCCTACGTGTTTGCACTGTAGTTTCGCAAAGCTGCCGCGGAACTCATGGTGACGGCCAGGCGGAGCGCGTCCTTGTCGCGCATGTCGGGCAGCGCTCGTGATAGGCACGATGCGCGGCGTCGGTTTGACCAAAACCGGCGAAGGATTCCGTTCGCGGGCGTAAGATTGCTCCGCTTCTCCTGGACGCAAATGTCAGGTCGGGTCTTCGCGATGCAGGTCGTGGATGGCGACGCCCTCGACATTGGTCGGCAGCATCAGCCATTGCTTGTGGCGCAGCGTGCGCTCGGTGTCCTCCAGGCCCATCTCCCAGTGCTCGCGCATCGAGGTGCCCGAGAACTCATAGTCCTTGGCGTGGCCCTCATAGCCTTTGTGCTGGTAGATCAGGTGGACGATGTTGACCACGCCGGCGTCGGAATAGTCGGCGATCAGCTCCCTCTCGCCCTCCTTCAGCAGTTCCGGCGGAACGCGCTTGAGGGCGTCGAGCAGCTTCATCTTGAGCGCATGGATGCGCTGGAAATTGTCGGTGTTCTGGCGCGTGCGGCTCGAATACATGATGTCCTTGTGGCGCGACAGCACGTCGGCCAGGCCGCGCGGCAGCGCGCCGCGGGCGCTGAACAGATCGACCTGGAAGACCAACGAGGAGCGGTCCTCTTCCTGGTCAAGCAGGTACTGCAGCGGCGTGTTGGAGACGATGCCGCCGTCCCAGTAATACTCGCCCTCGATGCGAATCGACGGGAAGGCCGGCGGCAGCGCGCCGCTCGCCATGATGTGCTCCGGCCCGATGCGCACCTTGTCGGTGTCGAAATAGACGAAGTTGCCGGTCCTCACATTGACTGCGCCGACGCTCAGCCGCTTCCTGCCGTCGTTCAGCACGTTGAAGTCGATCAAGCTCTCCAGCGTGTCCTTCAACTCGGCGGTGTCGTAGAAGCTGGTTGCGCCGTCTGCGCCCGGCGGCTGGAACCACGGGTTGGGATTGCGCGGCTTGAAGAAGCCAGGCTGGCCCATGGTCATCGTCATCCACGACGAGGTGCGGTTGCGGATGTCGCGGTAGATGTCGCCTTCGGGCGTATAGGCCCAGATCTTGCGGCCGGAGACCGTCTGCCAGAACTGTTCGAGCCGCTGCAGGCGCCGGCTCGGCTCGTTGCCGGCAATGATCGAGGCGTTGATCGCGCCGATCGACACGCCGGAGAGCCAGGTCGGCTCGCAGCCGGCGTCGGAAAGCGCCTGATAGACTCCGGCCTGATAGGCGCCTAGCGCGCCGCCGCCCTGGAACACCAGGGCGACGCGGTCATATTGCTGCGCGATTTCCTGGATGGTGGCGTCGATGGCCTTGTTGCGGGTGCGTTCAAGCACGAGCCTTCTCCCGCTGGATTGCGCTGGCTGCCGACTGGTCAGCGAGATAGTCATGGACGACTTCGCCGAGCCCAAGCGTCAGATCGGCTATGAAGTGGACGGCCGAGACCACTTCGAGCACCGGCAGCTTCGCAACATCGGCCATGACATGGGGCCGAAGGTCGAGCGCTGCCGGGGCGGTCCAGGCTTCCTTCAGCGTCACGTCGGTGAGGTAGTAGCGCACCAGCTCGCAAATGCGCGGGCTGCCGTCGACATGCGGGATGATCTTGATCAGGAAGTTGGGCGCGGCGAGCGAGGCGAGCACGGAATCGTGGTCGGCCTGGCGGTGCTTGTAGCCCATCGTGCCGGTGGCGCACAGAACGCTGCCATAGTGGAGAGTGCCCACCACCACTTCGCCCTCATGCACGATCTTAGGGCTGGCGAGCTTCTTCGGGAAGCCCCAGAGCTCGCGGCCGCCGGCGATCGGCGCATCGTCGTCGAGATACATGGAATGGACGTAGCCGCCATGCTGGCCCTTATAGCGCACGGGAATGACTTGACCGGTCTCGGTATAGTCGCCGAAGCCCGTCGAATCCGGCATGCGGATGAACTCGTACTTGACCAGCGGCTCGTCGATCTCGAGCGGCGCCGGCACCACCGCCTCCAGCGCGTCGCGCGTCGTGCGGTAGGTGATGATGATGTATTCGCGGTCGAAGAAACGGTAGGGCCCGGGCGGGAAGGACGGGTTGGTGAGCGGCATCGCATAGGCGCGCTTCACGACAGCGGCGATATCCATGCTATTCACCCATCGGTTTAGGAATGACACGCGCGATACGCGCAGGAGGATTATGTTGCACGGCACCATGACAGTGCCATGTCACGGTGCTTGAGCGCCAGATTCATGGCTCTCGGACAGCATCACAACATTGTAATCGCAGCGACATATGGCCATGGCATTGTCATGCTGCGGCGCACAAACTATGTGCCCTAGGTTCCCTCCACCTCTCGCGAGATTTTTTATGGGTTCCCTGTCTTCGAAGAATGCGCTCGTCACCGGCTCGACCAGCGGCATCGGCCTGGCAATCGCCCGCGCCTTTGCCGCCGAGGGCGCCAATGTCACCATCAACGGCCTGGGCGATGCCGCGGCGATCGAAGCGGAGCGCGCCGGCATCGAGAAGGATTTCGGCGTCAAGTGCCGCTACTCGGACGCCAACATGATGGACGGCGCGGCGGTGACCGCCATGATCCACGAAGCGGAAGAGGCATTCGGCAGCCTCGACATACTGGTCAACAATGCCGGCATCCAGCATGTCGCGCCGATCGACGAGTTTCCCGACGACAAGTGGGAAGCCATCATCCGCATCAACCTGCTTGCCGCCTTCTATGCCATCAAGGCGGTGCTGCCCGGCATGAAGAGCCGCAAATGGGGCCGGATCATCAACACCGCTTCGGCGCACGCGCTGGTCGCCTCGCCGTTCAAGTCGGCCTATGTCTCGGCCAAGCACGGCATTGCCGGCCTTACCAAGACGGTCGCGCTGGAAGTCGCGCAGGACGGCATCACCGTCAATGCGATCGCTCCCGGCTATGTCTGGACGCCGCTGGTCGAGAAGCAGATCCCCGACACGATGAAGGCGCGCGGCATGACCGAGGAGCAGGTCAAGCACGACGTGCTTTTAGCCGCGCAGCCGACCAAGGAGTTCGTCACCGTCGAGGAGCTCGCGGCACTGACCCTGTTTCTGTGCTCGGACGCCGCCAGGCAGATGACCGGCACGACCCTGCCGATGGATGGCGGCTGGACGGCGCAGTAAAGCGCAAGGGTGTTCTCAAAGGGAAGGCGTGGCGGAAGCGTCGTCTTCCTTGACAATTGGCTGAGGCCGTTCCAGCATCCTGCCAAGGGGTTCCCCGCGACGACCCCGTGAGGCGTCAGCCCAACGATCGCGTCCAAACTCTCTTCCTACAGGAGGTGGACGCCATGCCGTCAACAACCGCAATTACCGTTCCGCAGCTTTCCCGTCTCGTCGGCCTGCCGGATGCGCCGGTTCTCATCGACGTGCGTATCGATGAGGATTATGAAGCCGATGCGCGCCTGCTGCCGGCTTGTTACCGGCGCGACTTCAGAGCCGTCTCGACCTGGGCGGCCGAGTTCTCCGGATCGAAAGTCGTCGTCATCTGCCAGCGGGGACAGAAGCTCTCGCAAGGCGTGGCGGCATGGCTGCGCCATGAAGGCATTGCGGCGGAATCGCTCGAAGGCGGCTTCGAAGCCTGGGCCGAGGCCGAGGCGCCGCTGGTCAGAGCCAGCGCGGTCCCGTCCCGCGACGAGAGCGGCCGCACCGTCTGGGTCACCCGTTCCCGGCCGAAGGTCGACCGCATCGCCTGCCCGTGGCTGATCCGCCGCTTCGTCGATCCCGGCGCCGTATTCCTGTTCGTCGACCCGGCCGAGGTGCCTCTGGTGGCCGAGCGCTTCGCGGCGGTTCCCTTCGACATCGAAGGCGTGTTCTGGAGCCATCGTGGAGAGCGCTGCACCTTCGACACGATGATCGAGGAATTCGGGCTGCGCTCCGAGGCGCTCGATCGTCTGGCGCTGATCGTGCGCGGGGCGGATACGGCTCGCCTCGACCTCGTGCCGCAGGCGGCGGGGTTCCTCGCCGCTTCGCTCGGCCTGTCGCGCATGTTCCGCGACGACCTCGAACAGCTCGACGCGGGCATGCTCCTCTACGACGCCTTCTTCCGCTGGTGCCGCGACGCTACCGACGAGACGCATAACTGGCCCGTCGGGGGTAAGGCACAATGACCGTGCTTGCCAAAGACGACACGGCGCCGCCGGCCGCGGTCCCGGCCGCGCCGACCTTTCGCGAGGCGACGCGGCTTTGGGCAAAGATCGGCCTGCTCTCCTTCGGCGGGCCGGCCGGGCAGATCGCGCTGATGCACAAGGAGCTGGTCGAGGAGCGCCGCTGGATCGGCGAGGAGCGTTTCCTCCACGCGCTCAACTACTGCATGCTATTGCCGGGCCCAGAAGCGCAACAGCTTGCCGTCTATGTCGGCTGGCTGCTGCACCGGACGGCCGGCGGCCTCGTCGCCGGAACATTGTTCGTGCTGCCCGGCGCGCTGGTGATGCTCGCCTTGAGCAGCTTCTACATGCTCTACAATGATGCGCCGGTCATCGAGGCGTTGTTCTTCGGCATCAAGGCGGCGGTGCTCGCCGTCGTCGTCGAAGCGGTGATCCGCATCGGCAAGCGCGCGCTGAAGAACCGGGTCATGGTGGCGATCGCGGTGGCGGCCTTCCTGGCCATCTATGTCGCCAAGCTGCCGTTCCCGCTGATCGTGCTTGCGGCAGGCCTGATCGGCTGGATCGGCAGCCGCTTTGCGCCGAGCCTGTTTTCGGGCTCGGCGCACGGCAAGGGCAGCGCCGCTGCCGACAGCCACGGCGTGGTCGATCTGATGTTCGAACGCGGCGAGCTCGGCCACACCGTGCCGACGCGATGGCATGCGGCCCGCATCATCGCGATCTGGCTGCCGCTCTGGCTCGGACCGGTGACGCTGATCGCCGCGCTGGCGGGGCCGGCCAGCGTGTGGGCGCAGATCGGCGGCTTCTTCAGCCTGATGGCCGTCGTCACCTTCGGCGGCGCCTATGCGGTTCTGGCCTATGTCGCGCAAGCCGCGGTGACCTCGTTCGGCTGGCTGGCGCCGGGCGAGATGGTCGACGGGCTCGGACTTGCCGAGACAACGCCCGGGCCGCTGATCCTGGTGCTGCAGTTCGTCGGCTTCGCCGCCGCCTATCGCCATGCGGGGGCGATCAGCCCATTGCTTGCGGGATCGCTGGGGGCGGCGCTGACGCTGTGGGCCACCTTCGTGCCTTGCTTCTTCTGGATATTCCTGGGCGCGCCCTACATCGAGCAGTTGCGGCAGAACAAGGTGCTGTCGGCGGCGCTCGGCGCGATCACGGCGGCCGTCGTCGGCGTGGTGATGAACCTTGCGCTGTGGTTCGCGCTGCATGTCGTCTTCGGCAAGGTCGAGAGTGTCGGCTGGGGCGTCGAGGTTCCGGTCCTGTCCTCGCTCGACTGGCGTGCCGCGCTGCTGTCGGCGGCGGCGATGATCGCCATGCTCAGGCTGAAAGCCGGCATGCTGCCGACGCTCGCGGCATCTGCGTTGGCAGGGCTTGCTCTGCAGGCATTCTGAATTGTTTCCGCCCGCAGCCAGGGGTGATCGATCAGTCTGTTTACAACTAACATGTTAGTATGATACGGCTGCGCGCAAGTTGATGAATTGGAGGCTTTGCAGGTGGCTTCGCGCTTTGGTCTGTCGGTTGCCCTCACCACCCCGTTTGATGCAGCCGGGCGGATTGCCATCGCGCTGATGACCGCGCATGCCCAGGCCTGTCTCGATGCCGGCTGCAGCAGCGTGACGTTGTTCGGCACCACCGGCGAAGGCGCTTCCGTCGGTACGGCGGAACGGCCGGCGGTCATCGATGCCCTGCTTGCGGTAGGTGTCTCGGCCGATCAGATCGTTGCCGGCGTGCTTGTCGACGCAGCGGACGACGCCGCGGAGCAGTGCCGCCAGGCCTTGCAGCGCGGCGCCCGCAACATCCTGCTCGCGCCGCCGAGCTACTTCAAGAATGTCGGCGACGACGGGCTGTTCGGCTGGTTTGCAGCTGTGTTTGGCGCGCTCGGCCCGCTCGCCCGCGGCATGCTGCTCTACAACATCCCCTCGGTCACGACGGTGCGTCTGTCGCTCGACCTGATCGGCCGGCTGCGCAAGGCCTATCCGGGCGTGGTCGCCGGAGTTAAGGATTCCGGCGGCGACTGGGCCTACAGCGCAGCGCTGCTCAAGGCGCATGGCGACCTGATCATCCTGATCGGGGATGAGCGGCATCTGGCGCCGGCGGTGCGGATCGGTGGCCAGGGCGCGATTTCCGGCATGGCCAACTTCGCCGCCGGTGAGCTTCGCGCCATCGTCGAGAGCGGACGCGACGATTCCCGTGTGGAACGTTTCGTCGTCGAATTGCTCAGGCATCCGGTCATCCCGGCGGTGAAGGCGATGGTGGCGCGCCAGACCGGCGACGAACGCTGGCTGACGGTTCGGCCGCCGCTCGAGCCGGTCGCGCTATCGGAGCGGCAGCAGCTTGGCGCCGCTTACGACAGGCTGTTTTCGACACAAGCGGCGTGAGCGGCGGAGGACGCTGATCGGCATGGACGAGACGAGCGAACCGGCAACCCTAAGGGAAAAGGCCTATGCCAGCTTCACGCGGCATCTGCTGGCCCGTGACCTGAGGCCCGGCCAGTTCGTATCGCAGCGCGAACTGGTTGCCTTCACCGGCCTGCCGCTCGGCGCCATCCGCGAGATCGTGCCGCGGCTCGAGGCGGAAGGGCTGCTGACCACGATTCCGCAGCGCGGCATGCAGATCGCCCATATCGACATCAGCCTGATCCGCGAGGCCTTCCAATTCCGACTGTTCATGGAGCGCGAGGCGGTCGCGCTGTTTGCCGTCAGCGCTTCCGACGCCGAGATTGCCCGCCTGCGGCGCGAACACGAGGACATGCTCGCCCAGGCGTTGGCGCAGACGCCGACGCCGGAGATGGAAGCCAAGGCCCAGAGTATCGACTGGGCCATGCATGACACCTTCATCAGCGCGCTGGGCAACGAGATCATCGCCAAGGCCTACCTGGTCAATTCGGTGAAGATCAGGCTGATCCACCAGGAGCGGTTCCGCATCGACGGTCGCGTCGTGCCGGTCATGCGCGAGCATCTCGCGGTGATCGAAGCGCTGGAGAAACGCGATCCGCAGAAGGCGGTCGAGGCGATCAGTCAGCACATCGACAATGCGCGCCGGCTGGCACTCCAGATTTGAGGAAGCAGGACCGCGCCACAATCGTCGCGGCGCAATCGAAACGACAACAACCGGGAGGAAGAGATGTCGTCCAATCCGTTCAATCCAACCAGGAGGCAATTGCTCCAGAGAACCGCTGCCCTTGCCGCAGCTGGTCTTGCCGGCCTTCGTCCGAGCTTCGCGGCGGGCGTCGACTGGAAGCGCTTTGCCGGGACGACGCTCGACGTCAATCTGGTAAAGAGCCCGCGCAGCGACACCATTTTGAAAAATCTCGCAGAATTCGAGGAGCTGACCGGCATCAAGGTCAACGCGGAGGCGACGCCCGAGCAGCAGCAGCGTCAGAAGACGGTGATCGAGCTCAGCTCCGGCAAGCCAAGCTTCGACGTGGTGCATCTGAGCTACCATGTGCAGAAGCGGCAGTTCGAGAAGGGCGGCTGGCTGGCCGACATTTCCGGCTACCTTGCCGATCCCGGCCTCACCGATCCGAGGCTGGTCGAAAGCGACTTCGCCGAGGCCGGCATGCAGTTCGCCAAGGACGGCCAGGGCGTGCTGCGCTCGCTGCCGTTCTCGGTCGACTACTGGATCCTTTACTGGAACAAGGAACTGTTCGACGCCAAGGGGGTGAAATATCCCGAGAGCTTCGAGCAGCTGGTGGCCGCCGCCGAAGCGCTGACCGACCCGTCCAGCAACACGTTCGGCTTCGTCGCCCGCGGCCTGAAGAACGCCAACACGCCGGTGTGGACGTCGCTGATGCTGGGCTATGACATGACGCCGCTCGGTAGCGACGGCAAGCTGCGCACCACGTCGCCGGAGGCGATCGAAGCCGCCAGCCTTTACCAGCGGCTGATGACCAAGGCGGCACCTCCCGGCGTCACCGGCTTCAACTGGGCCGAGGCGCAGTCTGCCTTCCTGCAGGGCAAGATCGGCATGTGGTTCGATGGCGTCGGCTTCGCGCCGCCGATGGAAAATCCGGAAAAGTCGCGGGTGGTCGGCAAGGTCGGCTACGGTGTCATGCCGAAAGGTCCCAAGGCGCATGCCGCGGGCACTTTCGGCGATGGCATCGGCGTGACCTCCGCCAGCACGAAGAAGGAAGCGGCGTATCTGTTCTGCCAGTGGGCGGTATCGCCTGCCATGGGCGCGCGGCTGCTGCAGGCTGGCGCTGGCGTGCCGTTTCGCAAATCCGTGCTGGAAGACCCCAAGGTGCGCGAGGGCGTCACCATGCCGCCGAGCTGGCTGGATGCCGTGGTCGGCTCCGGCAACATCAGTCGGCTGGCGCTGCCGGTCATCATTCCGGTCACCGAGTTCCGCGACATTTATGGCGTGGCGCTGACCAACATGATTGCCGGTGCCGACCCCGCCGACGAGCTGAAGAAGGCCACCGAGCAGTTCCAGCCGGTTCTCGACAGGAGCGAGCAAGGCTGATGTCCGCCATCGCCCCGGAACGCGCAGGGGTGACGACGCAAGCCATGGAAGAGGGCCAGCCGCTCCGGCTGGCTCCCAACTACTGGCCTTTCGTCATTCCGGCGCTCGTCGTCGTCGGCGCCGTGATCGTCTTTCCCTGGGCCTTCACGCTGTGGATGAGCATCAACAGCTGGACGCTCGGCCAGTCGCGAAGCTTTGCCGGTATGGAAAATTACCTGCGCCTGGCGAGCGATCCGCGTTTCTGGGAATCGCTCTGGCACACCTTGACCTACACGTTCCTGTCGGTGATCGCGCCGATGTTCTTCGGCACTGTTGCGGCCCTGATCTTCGACGCCAGGTTTCCATTGCGCGGCCTGCTGCGCGGTGTCTTCGTGATGCCGATGATGGCGACGCCGGTTGCCGTGGCACTTGTCTGGACGATGATGTTCCACCCGCAGCTCGGCGTGCTCAACTATCTGCTCTCGCTGGTCGGCGTTCCGGCGCAGGAGTGGATCTTCAACGCCAACACGGTCATTCCTTCGCTGGTCGCGGTCGAGACCTGGCAATGGACGCCGCTTGTGATGCTGATCGTGCTGGGCGGGCTGGCGTCGGTGCCGCGCGAGCCGTTCGAGAGCGCCGAGATCGACGGCGCCAATGCCTGGCAGCAGTTCCGCTATCTCACCTTGCCGATGATCGCGCCGTTCCTGATGATTGCGGTGATCATCCGCACGATCGATGCGCTGAAGAGCTTCGACATCATCTACGCGATGACGCAGGGCGGGCCCGGCACGGCGTCGGAGACGATCAACATCTATCTCTACAATACCGCCTTCTCCTACTACGACATGGGCTATGGCTCGGCCATGGCCGTGGTCTTCTTCATCGTTATCGTGGCGCTCTCCTTCATCCTCCTGATGCTGCGCCAGCGCTCGCAATGGGTCGACGCGGAGGGCAAATAGATGGGCTCGCGGCTGCTCAACAAGATAGGACTGTTCTTCGCGGCGCTGGTACTCGTCTCGCCGGCGATCCTGTTCTTCCTCTGGATGGTCTCGCTGTCGCTGAAATTCGAGATCGACAACGGCGCCTACCCGCCGATCCTGATCCCCGAGCGCTTCGCCTGGTCGAACTACGCGAAAGTGTTCGAGGAAAACAATTTCCTGCTCTATCTCTGGAACTCGGTGCTGGTCACCGGCACGGCGACGCTGCTCGCGCTGCTGATCGGCGTGCCGGCCGGCTACGGCATCGCCAGGCTCAAGGCGGAGCGCTCGGCGATCGTCATCATGATCGCGCGCATGACGCCGGGGCTTTCCTATCTCATCCCGCTGTTCCTCTTGTTCCAGTGGCTGGGCATCCTCGGCACGCTGTGGCCGCAGATCATCATCCATCTGGTGGTGACGGTGCCGATCGTGGTCTGGGTGATGATCGGCTATTTCGAGACGACGCCGATGGAACTGGAAGAGGCGGCCAGTATCGACGGCGCCTCGTCGTGGCAGGTGTTCCGGCTGGTGGCGCTGCCGATCGCCAAGCCCGGCATCGTGGTGGCCTTCATCCTGTCGATCATCTTTTCGTGGAACAACTTCGTCTTCGGCGTGGTGCTCGCCAGCCGCGAGACGCGGACCTTGCCGGTCGCCGTCTACAACATGCTATCCTACGAGCAGGTGAGCTGGGGGCCGCTCGCGGCCGCGGCGCTGGTGGTGACACTGCCGGTGCTCGTGCTCACCATGTTCGCGCAACGGCAGATCGTCGCCGGGCTGACCGCTGGCGCGGTCAAGGGCGGCTGAGCGCCTGATCCGCGACACCCTTTTTGTGGAGACATGCAATGGCATCGGTAACCATCAACAAAGTGCAGAAGGCCTTTGGGTCCGCCAAGATCATTAACGACGTCAGCGTCGACATCGCCGATGGCGAGTTCGTCATCCTGGTCGGGCCGTCGGGCTGCGGGAAGTCGACGCTGCTGCGCATGATCGCCGGGCTCGAAACGATCTCGGCCGGGAAAATCTCGATCGGCGAGCGCGTGGTGAACAATCTGAGGGCGCGCGACCGCAACATCGCGATGGTGTTCCAGAACTACGCGCTCTATCCGCATATGACGGTGGCCGACAATATGGGCTTCGCGCTCAGGATCAAGAAAGCCGATCCGGCCGACACCACGAGCCGGGTGAAGCGGGCGGCAAACATTCTCGGCCTCGAAAAGCTGCTCGACCGCTATCCGCGCCAGCTCTCGGGCGGCCAGCGCCAGCGCGTCGCCATGGGCCGCGCCATCGTGCGCGATCCTCAGGTGTTTCTCTTCGACGAACCGCTCAGCAATCTCGACGCCAAATTGCGCGTCCAGATGCGCGGCGAGATCAAGGCGCTGCATCAGCGGCTCGGCACCACAACCGTCTATGTCACGCACGACCAGATCGAGGCCATGACCATGGCCGACAAGATCGTCGTGCTGCATGACGGTCTCGTCGAACAGATCGGCGCGCCGCTCGATCTCTACGATCGGCCGGCCAATCTGTTCGTTGCCGGCTTCATCGGCTCCCCCGCCATGAACTTCATCCATGGCCGCATCGAGGAGGGTATCTTCCGCAGCACCGGCGGGCTGACGCTGCCGCTGCCCGAAGGCATCCAGCCGACCAAGGCCGCGGGAAGGGAACTGGTCTACGGCATTCGCCCCGAACATATCCGGGCAACGGGCCAGGGTCTCTCCGGCACCGTCACGCTCATGGAGGCGACAGGCTCGGAAATCTTCGCCACCGTCGACTGCGGCGGGGAAGCGATCTCCTGCCTGTTCCGCGAGCGGCTTGCACTGAAGCAAGGCGAGAGCGTGCCGATCGAGATCGACCGCGCCTCGGCGCATCTGTTCGACGCCAAGACCGGCCGGCGTATCTGAGCGCCGCTGTCGGCGCTCACCATCAGCAGCGACCGTGCGGATAGTCTTTCACTGCGAGGTTGCTCGACCTCGGGGCGAGCCGTTGAGCTCCCGGCGCCAATCGATCACATCAGCGTGATCGAAACCAATGATCCCTTGGGAATAAACCGCCGGTTCCGCTGGTCTTCCGGGCATGCGCCGCTCAACGGCGTTGCAGGAGACCGAGATGGCCTATCATGACAATACGAACGCCGGGCGGCAGCCTGCGGGCACAGGCCGCCGCCAGCCCTTGGAGCGCATGGGCTGGAGCAGTGTGCTCCAGGCATCGCCGTTCCTGCACCGGCCGTGACCGCAACAAAAGAGATCCACGACAATGACGGCGGCATCCCGCATCTCGTCGCGGCCAGCGATGCGCCGTTCCTTTCCGAGGCGCCGTTCTCTTCCAATATGCTTGACTCCGGTGACACCTATGCCTTCACCTCCACCAAAGCAGGTGCCTTCGCCTGCAATCGCGATCTTCACCCGCGCGAGCAGGAACGGATCAGCGCCACCCGCCGAAGGTGGCAGCAAAGCCCTGGCGGGAGCGCCTGACGGTGGGAAGGTGTTGAGCGAAAGAATGCTGGCCGCGCGGTTTGCCGAAGTGGTGCTGCCGCATCTCGGCGACGCGCTGTCGCTCGCCCGCTGGCTGACCGGGAACGCTGCCGATGCAGAGGATGTGGTGCAGGAGGCTTGCCTCAAGGCGCATGCCGGCATTGCCGGCTTTGCCGGCGGCAATCCGCGTGCCTGGCTGCTCACCATCGTGCGCAATGCCTCCTACACCTGGATGGCGCGCAACCGTCCGCGCAGCGTGGTCGCCGTCGGCGACCTCGCCGATCTCGACGACGTATCGCCGCCGCCCGACAAGGATGCGGACAGTCCGGAGGCGGCGCTGATCGCCAAGGCCAACTCGGCGGCGGTGGAAGCAGCGATCGCGAGGCTGCCGGAGGTGTTTCGCGAAACGCTGGTGCTGCGCGACATAAACGGGCTCAGCTATCGCGAGATCGCGGCCATGCTCGGCGTGCCGCAAGGCACGGTGATGTCGCGGCTGGCGCGGGCGCGCAGCTTGCTGATGACGGACATTGGAGGGCGCCATGAGCCCGCATGACGACGGATTGCCGGAAGACCCGCAGGATATGAAGCTGATGATCCATGCCCTTATAGATGGCGAGCTCGATGCCGCGGCGGCACTTGCCGTCGAGCGCCGCATCGCCGCCGATCCGGAACTTGCCGCCGAACATCAGCGCATCCTTGCGCTGCGCACGGCCGTCGCCGGCGTGCCGCGGCCCGCCGTCAGCGAGGACTTCCTGGCGCGCATCGCGGCAATCGCCGAGGTGAAAGGTTCCGACGAAGCCGAGGCCACGCAGGCCGAAGCCGTGAAGGCACAGCCGCAACGGCATCAGGGCAAGGTCATCGAGATGCGGCCGCGCGCTTCGGCACGCTGGTTCAATTCCTTCGACTGGCGCCAGATGGCGGCCTCGATCGTGCTGACGGCATTTCTCGCCAGCGGCGCGACGCAATGGCTGATGGTGGAAAATGTGCCGGACAGTTTCGCCGTCAACGTCGCCAACGGCCATCGCCGCAGCCTGCTCGCGGCGACCCCGGTCGACATCGTCTCGTCCGACCGGCACACGGTGAAGCCGTGGCTCGACGGCCGGATCGGCGTGTCGCCGCCGGCGCCCGACATGGCCAAGGATGGCTACGCGCTGCTTGGCGGCCGGGTCGAAGTGATCGGCGACAAGCCGATGCCGGCGCTGGTCTACCGCCACCACGAGCATCTGATCACCCTGGTGGCGGCGCCGCGGCAGAACGAGGCCAAATCGGTGCCGGTGGCGGACGATCTCTCGGCGGGCGGGTTCCTGCTGGTCCATTGGACCGACGGCGCCTTCTCCTACTGGGCGATCTCGGACGCCGAACGGCCGGCGCTCGACGATTTCGTCGCCCGCTTCCGGGCGGCCGCCGCAACCAATCCGGCGGCGGGCAGCCCCGGCTGAGTGGTGATCCCGACAGGAATCCAGCCTGTGACCTACAGATTAGGAATTTGTCAGACGGTCTTGCCTGTTGTTTCCCAATGCCGGTCGTCGTACGATTGCGTTGGTTCTAACATATTCAAGTTGTTGTTGTTTTCGCACTGCGTGGCTATCGTGGCGTAGACAAACCAACAGATCGAGCCAGATCGAACACGACGCAATTGCCGTACTAATGCCGTACTAATTGTCATGACAGACCTTCGCCTCGCCCTCCTTGACCGCGCCATTGCAAGCCTCGAGCCGCCGTCATCGGGACAATATTTTTCTCGAGACACCGAGCTGCCGGGCTTCATGGTGCTTGTCGGCAAACGGCAAAAGGCGTTCGTATCCAGGGCGAGCGGAGATTACTTCAAGTGAGGCCGTACCGGACAAGATGGCGAACGACAGGGGAAAACATCTCCTGACCGATGTAAGTTCCAGTGTTCGCGCGCTCGAAAAGTGGTTCCGCGACAGCCGCATCGTCCACCACTGGAATACCTGACTGGCGTGCTTGGGCCGTCATCTCTTCGGCCGTGCGCCCCTGGCCTTTGCCGACGACCGTCGGTACCGGCGTTTCGCCTTTGACGTAACGCAACGCCACAGCCCGGTCACCGGATATGAAAACGATGACCGCATTTTTCACGCCCAGCTTCGCCGGTTGCATCACCGCCTCGCGCCGCTGCCGCTGCTGTTCATGGCGGATCATTGGATCTCCTTCGAGATCCTTGTGCTCGCGCTTGTATTCGGTTGTCGTCATGCGCATGTCGCGGAGGAATAGCCAGCGCTGAACCGGAACGTCGATCACGCCGATGACGACGAAGGCCAAGCCGGCGGCGATACCGAGAGGCGTCAGCACTGCTTTGATCATCGGGGCCAGGCATGACGGACCGCAACCCGGCGCATCGAAAAGCGGCTGCAACCATGTGATCAGCACGAACACGAAAAGGCATGCCAGCAGCACCAGTTTGATCACGCCCTTGGCGAACTCGATGACGTTACGAAGTGACAGGATCTTCTGGAGGCCCTTGGCCGGGTTTATATAGTCGAACTGCGGCTTGAGCGGCTCGAACGAGAAGACCGGCCCGAACGTCCCCAGCATGCCGAAGGTGGCGGTGAGAACGACAACGATGCCGGCCAGCGGCAGCGTGGCAAGCATCAGCAGCGAGAACGAATGACGGATGGCGCGCAGGCTGACATCCCCGGACGAGCCGCCGGGCGCGGTTACGGTCTGCACGAGTTCCGATAGGTGCTTGAAGAGCGTCGGCCAGAAAAAATAGAGATAGGCGAGCGTTGCGAAAAAAGTGAAGCCGGAGATGAGGTCGCGGCTCTGTGGAACCTTGCCTTTGCGGCGGGCGTCGCGAAGCTTCTTGTCGGAAGCCGGTAGTTTCTTTTCCTCAGCTTCTTCGGCCATGTTGCAATCTTACCGCACTGTTGTGGTTCCAGTCTGTCGATGCTCTGTGTAAGGTGAGGGCGGGCTTGAATACGGAGAGGTGGATATGCGGTTGCATGTCGTATTCTTGCCAGTCGCCGTCACGCTGGCGCTGTCCGGTTGCCAGACGAGCAAAACCAGCTCGATCAACGCGAAGGCCCAAGCCCCGTCCTCGCAGTCGGATCGACTGATCAAGCTTGCCGACGATATCGATGCGCGCGGGGACAATGGTACCGCGATAGCGCTCTACCAGCGTGCGGCAGCGATGCCGGACGCCAAGCCGAGCGCGTTCGTCAAGGCCGGCGACGCCTATATGCGGGCGGGATACCCGGCCGATGCCGCCAAATCCTATCAGGCCGCGCTCGCAAAAGCGCCCAACGACGGCGAAGCGATGCTCGGGCTTGGCTCGGCGATGATAGAGGCCGGCGATATCGAGGCCGGCATGCGCGCGCTCGCACAAGCAGCGCCTTTGGTCAATAGCAGCGCCGCTTATAACCGATTGGGCGTGGCACAGACATTTGCCGGCCAGACTGCCGAAGCGCAGGCGACCTTCGCCCGAGCGTTGAAACTTGCGCCCGGCGATCTCGATGTCGAGACCAACATGGCGTTGGCGGCAGCCCTTGAGGACAACTCCGCCACGGCACTGCCGCTGGTGCAGAAGATTGCCGCCGCACCCAACGCGCAATTGCACCACAAGCGCAATGTTGTGATGGTCTACGGACTTCTTGGCCAGGCCGATCAGGTCAAGGCCTCGCCACCCATCGGTCTGACGACCAAGGAGGTGGCCACTTTGCTCGCGCGTGCCAGAACCATCCGGTCGAAGGGTAGCACGCAGGCCAAAGCCAAAGCGCTCGGCTCCATCCTCGGCTAAAGCACTTCCAGGAAAGGTGCGAAACGGCTTTCCGTCCGGAATAGCGTCAAAACAAAGAGATAGAGCGGTTTGCCGTTTCAGTGAAACGGCAAACCGCTCTGATGCGCGGGAACGGAAGGCCTGAAGCGTTCTTCCGCCGGACTTGACGCGCTGAGCTATGCAACGCGGGCGATGACCGAGGCGGCTCACTCGACCGGAAGCGTCGTTTGCGGCGTTGCCGGCGCGCTGTTGGCGCCGCCGATAGGAGCCTCCTCGCCGTCAAGGTAACGACGGGCCGCGCG
>NZ_JHQR01000151.1 GCF_014843825.1 Mesorhizobium silamurunense | reverse complement strand
GAGGTGGTCAGCGATCTGGCGGATGATCTTCGGCAACTCGCGGCCGGCTCTGGTATGGTCGCAACGCTGACCGGCACATTCATGGCCGCTGAACGCCACGGCTTTGGGCGCGCCGTCGGGGCATGGCTCGCCGACGCCCTGCTGGCGCAGCGGCTGGGTTGGGCATACGCCATGCCGCTGCTGGGCGCCGAGGCAGCCTTGGGGACAGGCGCCCGCACGCGTCGATTGGCAGCCAGCTCTGCGGCGACAAGCATTGAGACAGATCCTGAGCGTGCCAAAAGCCTGCTGGCCGCGACGGCGCGCGCCGCGCTGCGCGCCATTGATCTGTCCGTCGAGCTCGAGCGCCGCGCGGATCGGCTGCTTGCCGTTGCGCCGAAACTCAGGGCCAAGGCAGCAGATGCTGTTGTCGAAAAGCTCCTATCCGACGATGCGATCGTTGCCTCGGAAAACATCGTAGGCATGAGTGACCGTGGGCTGCGCCGCCTGTTCGACCGTCTGGTCGAACTCGGCGCCGTGCGTGAACTATCCGGCCGCCCGACCTTCCGCATCTACGGGATCTGAAAGCGATGGCGGAAGCAGCGCGCAGACGAGGGAAGGGGCGGCCAGATGACGGTCGATCAGGCGACCGCCTGTTTGATCGGGAGCTGGATCAGCTGCCGCCGGAGGCGCGCTGGCGGGAATGGATGCATCGCGTTGAGGCGACTATTTTTGCCGCCAGCGAACCGGTCGGCCGCGAGACGCTCGCGCGGATCGTCGGAAAAAACTGCAGCATCGACCTGCTGATCGACGACATCCGCGAAGAACTGCGCGGCCGGCCCTATGACCTCGTCGCCGTCGCTGGTGGCTGGAAGCATCTGACCCGGCCGGCCTATGCCGATGCCATCCGCAGTGCATTTGGCACGGCCGTCGGCGGGAACGGGCGTGCCGCAGACCTGACGCAGTCGGACGTGCTGGTGCTGATGTGCATCGCCTATTTCCAGCCGATTACGCGTGGAGAACTGTCCAGCTTTTTTGGGAAAGAGATTTCTCGCGACCTGATCGGGCATCTGCGCGGCGCGAAGCTGATTGCGTCCGGTCCGCGCAGTCCGACACCCGGCGCGCCCTACACATATGTGACGACGAAAGAATTCCTGCTGGAGTTCGGGCTCGACACGCTGCGCGACCTGCCGGATTTCGAGGCGCTCGAGGATGCCGGACTGCTGTCGAAGGAGAAGTTGCTGGGCGGCGACATCATGCCCGACTTTGCGGCCGGCAATGAGGACTTCGGAGGCGAGACGAGCGAATAGCGGGGCGTTGACGACGCAACTGGCCGACAGTTGGCGCTCGTGTAGGCATTGTCCGAAATTTGTCGGCTTATTTCGGACATGGATCGAAATCAGCCAGCCCTCGTTTGGTCTGGCCTGATCCAGGACAGGCTGAAAGTGAGAAAACGGGAGACGCTCGACCTCGTTGAAACGAGCTTGACTGCGCGAGATGACGGGCAGGGGATGTCTCGCACAAAATTCGACCAACTAAAAATCCCCCTTTGTTGAAAGCTGTCAGAAACGGGCTATTTTTCTGACACAAGCGATGGCATTGGAAAGACTTGACCGGCACCATTTTTGAAGCGATTGGCGGGATGCAGATTTCTGCGAAAAATTGCTTCATCGCGGGTGGTGTGCGGTCTCCACGGTGCCCACGAGCGGAACATGAACGAAATCGATGCAGACGATCACACTGATGATCTCTTTTCAACTCCGTCGGACGTCGAACTTTTCCAACTACTACTGGCCGAGCTGCACGATGACCTAGCAGGCCGACTCGGCCGGTATCACTATTTGATCGATCACGGACGCTCGTTGGGGATTGGCGGAACGCTTCTCTTTGGAGGAACCGTAGCTCATACGGCGTTGATCGAGGCCCGGTCGTCATTCGTCCACGGCAATTTCGCCGCGACCATTTTACTTTGCCAATCGCTTGCGGAAAATACTCTGGCCGGGTTTCTGCATGTAGCAGGAGAGGATCTTCCGCCGAAGGTGGGTTTTCATGAAACCCTTAGGCGAAGCTCAGCCAACGGCTTTCTCTCCTCGGGAGAGGTCACTGATCTCAAACGATTGGCGGACCTCCGCAACCCGCTCTCTCATTTCCGGAACGTAAACGACCCGGACAATTTGGTGAGGCGTTCCGTCACCGGCGGAGAGCTCGCCGAAGATGTTCTTGCCCACGATGCACATTTTGCGATCGCAACCGCCATTCGGCTCATGTCGAAGGCACCGTTTCGAGTCGGATAAACGGCGAAACGCAAAAAGAGCGCAGCGCCAGGAGGACTATCTTCTCCAGCAAACATATCGCGCGACGCCCTTCGATCTCCACTCCCTTGGCAGGCGCAGGTCCTTGGCTCGGGTTTTGGCAGAGGAGCTTTCATGGTGGGCTGATCAAGACGAAAAGGTGCTCGGCTTTGTCTTTCGTGACATCACGGATGACGATTTTGGTTGGCAATTGCTGGGTCGTGATCAAGTCGAGCGCTTCACTCTAGGGCGAAAACGGCCGTCACCTTGCCCTGAATCCAACAGCTTTCGCGGTGCCGCGGTATCGTTCACGCGTCGCTTCCCAAGCCATCGGTTCTTGAGCTGACTTTCGTGCATAATCTGTAACGGCCAAAAATTCCTATTTCGCGCGTCCAGATTCGCCGTTGAGCGGCAGATATATGACGTCGAACAAAGATCGGCACCGAATCAGCCGGTGACGTCGACCGGACGGTGAGAGGACTAGAATGTCGAAACAGAAAGAACTCCTGACGCTACATGGTCAGCTTCTGGCGGGTGATACGCGTGCCGCCTCGAAGATCGTTGAGTTGGTCATTGCGTCGCTGGTTGCCATCGTTAAGCGCGACGTAGCTGGTCTCCATGACCATCAGGATGTCGAAGAGGCCTGCTTCGACGCCTTGTTCAAATATCTGGCTGCCCCGACGAATTACAATCCTCAGCTCGCTGAGCTGACAACGTACCTCGCCGCTATCGCCAAAGGCAAAGCTATGACCCTTCGGCGCTCGCAGGCTCGCCGCACAAAACATGAGGGTACGTATTCGGCGATCGAAAATACTTCTGATGATCCGTTAGCGACAGTCGACGACGAGGATTCAATGATCCAGCAGATCGACTGGGAGCGATTTGGCGACCATTTGGTGAAGGATCCTGGCGACGCAGTCATCGTCAACCTCATAAAGGTGGGTGCGAGTTCGGTGCCCGTAGTCGCTCAAGCTCTCGGCTTGACCGCCGATGAAGCTGGGCTAGAGGAAGCGGGAAGACGGTTGGAGCGTATCCGCGGCAGAGCTCGCCGCTTTGGGGAGGGGACGAAGGCATGATTAATACGGAGATTACAATGGACCGAAATTCAGCAGAGACCGAACGTCTGGGGCGCGCGATGGCCCAGGCGGCGCGTGATCGATCCGATTTCGTCGGTAGTGCTCTGGCGATTTGGGAACGTGCAAATCCAGGGCGCTCGGCCACCGTCGAGCTGCGTTGTGATGAGAACCAGCTGTGGCGGCTCGCGGTAACACCGCGGCCGGAAGGCGCTGCAATACCCGGGGCGGCAATGGAGTTGGCAACCGCGTTGGGCGTGAATCCACTGGCCCTCGTCAATATGCTACGTTTCGCTGAAAGCGCAAAGGCCTTCGCGAATGCCAATGACGACGGCGAAATGCTGATCGCCGCGCTCGACGTGGACGAGGAGAAACAGGATACCGATTGATGGCGTTTGACGCCGCCGCAGTTGCAGCGCGAATTACAGCCGGAACCGACTTTGTCGGCTCCGGCTTTCCGCGTGATCTCGCCGAATGCGCACCGCTGACCTTGCCCGTTTCGATCATTGTCCGCGCTGGCCTTACCACCGCGGACGTCGTCCAGACGCTGGCTGTCGCGACCGGTCGCGCAGCCGCGTCCCTACGAAAACGACGCCTGCGCGGCTGCTTGGTTGCCCACCGAGGCTTCGGTATGATTTTTCTCGACGAAGATGATTCAGCGCTCGTGAGGTTCGCTCTCGCGCATGAACTGGCCCATTTTGCAGGTCATTACTTAACGCGGCGCGAACTCGCGATCGCTCGCCTTGGCCCGGCGATCATTGACGTACTCGATGGCCTTCGAGCGCCGACGGCACCGGAACAACTTGCGGGCATTTTGTCGGGATGCCCGCTCGGCGCGTTTGCGGACGTGATGGAACGGGACGACGGTGTACCACTGACAGCCGCCGCGGAAGTCATGGAATATGAAGCCGATGAGGCTGCGTTCCTTGCCCTCGCCCCTATAGGCATTGTCATTGCCCGCACGCTTGGTCGAAGTGGGCGCATCGATCGGGCAGCGGCCACCGCCTGCTTGATAGAAACCTTTGGGCTGTCACCGGGCGATGCCGATCGTCACGCGCCGCGTATCGTGAACGCTGCGGGCCGCAATCGCCCTTCCTTAGTGGAGCAACTTCGCAAGGCGGCGTCCAAGATAGAGCGCGAGCGGCATATGTAGGATAAAAGGACCGGCGCATGGCTAATTCTGCTGTCGACCAAGATGAAGCTAAATCGGCGCCACGCGAAGCGGGATCGGCAGCTGGGCGGAGCTACGAGGACGCTACCGGCGAGCGCATTGAGGACACGCTCGACATCGACAATTGGGACCCCGCCCACCGGATGGCGGAGCAGTTTGATCGTCTGCAGAGGGAGATTATTGCGGCGCAAGTCCGGGAAATGGAAGCCCGCCGCGACATTCGCGAGCAGGCCTTCCCTTTGATCGCCCGCCGCGTAGGTGCTCCCCGTGATGCTGGAGTTCACGAAGTCGAACTTGGCGAGTTGCGGACAGTTCAGCAGCACTTGCTATTCAGCGGGCATGTCCAAGCCGTTGATGGGGCGTCGGTCGTTCATCAGACGCTTCCGATGACGATCTTTCAGACGGCCATAGCACTTGCGACCTATCTGGGCGACCATGGGACCTGGGGCCACCGAGTGTTTCAGAAGGACGTCAAGGTCTCAGGACGCACCGCGCTTGATCGAACGCTCGCCTTGCTTGCCCAACGCAAAGCAGCCGAGGATGCCGAGGAAGCGGGCGTATCGGACATGCTGCGACGCGGATTGATGGCCAATGCCGAGTTGGCGGTCATGGCGCGCAAGGCAGAAGCGCCATGGCGGATGGGCCATGGCCATCCCCTGCCGAAGGAATTGCTCACGGGGGCTGGGATGCCCGAACTGATCGAGTTGTCCGTTCCGCTTTTTCGTGAGTTGCTGCTCGACCACAAGCGCTTCGTCTATGTTCCGCACGGATCGAACGACCGCCTGCTGCGGACCATCGGCGATGCGTTACTCCCCCTTGAATATGCGATCGTCGACGATCTGAACTCCTACATGCACGGCGTCATCACTCAAGGTCACTATGGAACGGGCCGATTCCAGAAAGCGCTGCGGATGCTTGAGGGCTTTCAGGCGGACGCCAGCGGGAAGCTTGTCGCCGGCGTCTTTCGCGTCTCGCCGCACTCGTCAAGTCAGGTGTTCTATGCCCATGCCGAACACGCCAGCGAAGCCGCTATCGTCGCGATGGCGGATGCCGTGCTTGTTGAAGCGCGAGGCTACCCGATGCTGCTCGATCTCGCCGGCGGTATCTGCCGCGAGATGTTCCCATCAGATGCGATCTTCAAGCCGGCAGCGGCGGTCATGACTCAATATGGCGCGTGAAGCGCCTCGCCCATTCAGGAGAGTGAAATGCCCAAAGCGAACCGAGACCACGAACCGGCTAGCGATGCATCGGAGGTGGCTGACCGTGCGTCAACGAGCCGCGCGGCCGTGAAGAATTTGATCGAGACGTCAGAAAAGGCCGGCGGTCAGAAGAAGCTGCCGGCTGTTTACGATGGATCTTTCGGGCGAACCCTGTACGACACCTCCGGCTCGTCCGATGGATCGGTGACGGTTGTGATGCCGCCGGACAAAATTCTGAACGTAACGTCGCAGGCGCTTCTTCGCATCGAAAGCCATCCCGACGGTCGCCGCTATGTCGGAACTGTGTCGGCCGGACCGTTCTATGATCCGGATGGTATTAGCGCTGATTCGACCGCCATGGTGATCTCGGCGGTCAATGGCGCAATCGGCATGCCCGGGCACCACGGCCGTCTTCAGCTTCAGCTGCTCGGCGAGGAAAGAGGGGGTCGCATCGGGCCTGCCAATCGGCGACCAATTCCGAATTCGCCCGTCTTCCTGGTTGATGATGCAGAGATGTCTTCGATTCTGGGCTTGGAGGGCGATTTCGCCATCGGCCGCGTAATGGGCCACGAAACAGTCGACGTACCGGTGCCGGTTCACAAGAAGTCTGTACTCTATCGGCATACGGGGGTTCTGGGCACAACGGGCGGCGGCAAATCTACGACGATCACCAACTACGCCGCCGGCATCGCGGCAGAGGGGGCGGCGGTCATTCTGCTCGATACCGAAGGCGAGTACACCACCATGCACGAGGTGACCGCGGATGCCGATATGCTGGCGCTTGCCAGGGCGCAGGGTCTCCCCGTTAAAGGCGTACCCAACACACATGTTCTGACGCTCGTCGGCCGTGAGCCCAGCAATCCTGACCACCCGTCACATACCGAGTTCACGCTCGAATTCAGCGTGCTATCACCATGGACCGCGATAGAAATACTCGGGATGAACGATGCACAACAAGGTCGTTTCCTCGCCGCCTATGATATCGGTCGACGCCTGCTGGGCGACATCAACATTTTTCCGGTCAAGAAGGACGTCGAGTCGGAACGCCAGGCCCTGGATTGGGATGAAATGGAGTCAGGCTATCCACACCTGACCCTGGCGCTGCTAATCGACGTCGTTTCTGCATGCATCGCGCACCTCAAGAAAGGTGAAGTCACATTTTGGGCCAGCGACCTGATGCGCAAACGGTCGGACGCGCAGGCCAAGCTCAAAGAAATCATTGATCAGACTGAACTTGAGAAAGTCCCGTCGAGCTGGATGAAGGTTTCCGGCCTCCTCTGGCGCATGCACCGGTTGAAAATCTTCGATCGTGCCGATGCCGCGCACCTAGATGTCCCGGCGATGCTCAAACCAGGTCGGGTCAACATCATCGACCTTTCAGATCTCGACAGCCCGGTGCTGCGAAACTTGGCGATCGCGCAGGTTTTGCGGCAGCTGCAGACGGAGCAGGAGCGTGCGTACGAGTTGGCAAGCGTCAAGGGGCAGACGCCGACGCCAGTTAATCTCATTATCGAGGAGGCACACGAATTTCTGTCGACGGCGCGAATCCGACAGATGCCGACGTTGTATGAGCAGGTTGCCCGCATTGCTAAGCGCGGGCGTAAGCGTTGGCTGGGCCTAACCTTCGTCACGCAGTTGCCGCAGAATTTGCCCGATGAGGTGTTGGCGCTGATCAACAACTGGATCCTGCACAAGATTCAGGACGAAAGCGTCGTCGGCCGGTTGCGGCGGACTATTCCTGCCATTGATCAGAGCATGTGGCGCTCGCTTGCGTCGCTGCAGCCGGGACAGGCCGTCGTTAGCCTTGCTCACATGCGTCGCCCGATCATGACACAGATCCGTCCCTCGACCGCGAAGCTGAGACTGGAAAGCTGACATATATGCTTCGTCTTTCAGACCGATGTCGATTCGCGTGCTCTAGATGTTGGCGTTAGGAGGCATAGTATGGGAAAGGGGTCTGACTGCTGTAAAAGCTGGACATGCATTTTTCCTGACCTGAGCAATTGCGGGAAGAAGTATAGTAAATCGATTCGCTATTCTATCTATAAACTCAGCCGACCAATTGGGGTGATTTTCAGTGACAACAGTAATCGATCTCGCGAAATTCAAGGCAAAAGCAAAACTCAATGATCGGTATGCCAAACAACTAAAGCGATTGCAGACTGCCGACATTCCTACGACGAGCATCGAGGTGGCTGTCAACGGCGCGGTCTCCAACCTGGCAAAGGCCAGCACATCGGCGCTCGTGATCTATGGTGAGCCTCAGAGCGGCAAGACCGAGATGATGATCTGTCTAACGGCGAAGCTCCTCGATCAGGGGCACAAGATCATCGTTCATCTCATGAACGACAGTGTCGATTTGCTCACGCAGAATTTGCGTCGCTTCAAGACCTCCGGCCTAGCGCCAGCTCCTCGTAACTCCTCCGAGTTGCTTCAGACGTCGAACGGCCAGAAGCCCGCCGAGCTGGTTGTTTTCTGCAAAAAGAACGCGCGAGATCTCGAGAAGCTGATCGATCGACTCAAGGGCGTAGGAAAGATCGTCGTGATCGATGACGAAGCAGATTATGCCACGCCAAACTCCAAGGTGAACAAGGGTACGAAGACGACCATTAACGACCTCGTTGGGCAGCTGATTGGCAGCGATGGCTTCTATATTGGCGTCACCGCGACACCCGCACGGCTCGATCTCAACAACACCTTTAAGAATGACACTGAAAAGTGGGTGAGCTTCCCACCACACGCCAAATATACAGGCCAGGATGTGTTCTTTCCTCTCGACAAGAAAGTGTCTTATCGCCTGACCTATCTTCAGCAGGGCGGCAATCCGCAGGAAGCGCGGGACGCGCTCGTTCGGTTTCTTGTTACGGTCGCCTACCTCAACAAGGTTGTGAACGACGAAGAGAAAAACTACACGATGCTGGTGCACACGAGCGGCAAGAAGCTCGACCATGAGGCCGACCGCATCACGATCGAAGAGGCCGTGCATGCATTGACGGAGGCCGACAGCACGGAGTTCGATACGCTTGTCACCAGCGTCTATGCGACGGCGCAGCAGCTATATCTAGCGGCTGATCCCGATGCACTCACCAGCTATGTCGTGGAAAACGCTTCGCGCACGAGCCTCGTGGTGCTGAACAGCGAACGAGACCGAATAGCAGCAGGGGATAGCGCCACCGAGCCCTCCTCTCCGTTCACCATTATCATCGGCGGGAATATAGTTTCACGCGGCGTCACCTTCCCAAACCTTCTGTCGATGTTTTTCACGCGTAACGTGCAGCACAAGTTGCAGCAGGATACTTACATCCAGCGGGCACGCATGTTCGGCGCGCGCGGCGCATATCTTGAACATTTCGAACTGACAATCCCAACCCAACTCTATGCCGATTGGCATCGTTGCTTCGTGTTTCATCGGCTGGCGCTCGCGACAGTTCGGAGCGAGCTGGGGTCGCCGGTCTGGATTGGAGATAGTCGCGTGTCTGTGGCGTCGGACCCCAGTATTGATAAGGCAACAGTCGCGCTCGACAAGGGCGAGATGTCGTTCGGCATGTTCGATTACACGGTAGAGCTCGATCAGATCGTGCTTGGTGACCCATCGAGCATCGTCACGCTAGATGCGCTTCGCGCCAAACTCGGCAACGACGCGCTGCCGCAATTTCTGATCGACTACATCAAGGCAGTGATGGCCGGAGGTGGCGGCACGCTCGCCATTCACGCAGCCTCGACGATCGCTAATTACGGCAGTACCGCCAATCAGGCAGCGATCTCACGCGACAAGGGATTCATGGGCAAAAGTCAGCTTGAGCCCAAGAAATTTCCGACAGCCGTCCATCATGTGAAGATTTTCTACAATGCGAACGGACGAGCAAAGCTGTTCTACAAGTACAAGGGTAGCTTGCAGTTCATCCAGAATCTCGCATGACAGTCAGGTGCGAGCGAATGTGAGGATCGTCTCGGTGCGCATGCGCTTGCCGAGCGGTTCGCTCGTCATTGGCAGATAGCGGCTGTGCAATGGTAAAGGTCGCTCGGTTTCGCTAACCAATGTCAGCCCAGCGAGGCGGGCAGCGGTAGCGACCGCTTCAGAATTCCTGATGAACACGTCGCGCAGACAGGAATTGCCTACGACGAATGTCGCGCGTGCTCCAGCCTTTAGCACGCGCGCGATTTCGCTGACCATAAGACGGATGTCCTGGACATAGCGGGCGATCATCGACGCGAATTTCGTGGGAAGCTGATCGATCTCGCCCATGGCAGCTTGCATCGTTGCCAGCTCGATGGCCTCATCAATCTTATCGGGCGCCCGCTCAGCACCGATGCTGTTGGAGCGGATCGCACGAAGGTCTCTAAGACGATGGCCAAGCCAAATAAGAGACAGACGATGTCCGCGCATGTAGTCAATAGCATTGAGATAGGGTGGCGACGTCAGAACCATGTCGACGCTGGCGTCCGCGACGGACGTCAGGGTTCGCGCATCGCCGAGCGTAATGGCGGCGGCGCCGGCAGGTGGGGCTTCGCTCAGGCGCTTCCTTACAGCGTTAATTGAGCGATCGAACATTGGTCTGACCTCGAAGTCGTTGGCATCCGCGACCTTATGCGGTCGACTGTGCGAGACGTCGCGGGCCAGCGAAGCTCCTTTGTCCTTGGTGATGATGAGGCGGCTGAGCGCGATCTTCAACAGGTCGATCGCCAAGTGCTCATCCGGGCTGGAGAGTTCCCCGCTAAGCTGATCCAACGCACAAGCGATTCGGCGCAACTCGGCTTTCTGCGGATCAGCGAACCAGAAGTCGGCAAACGCCGCTGTCTCGGGATCATTGTCCATCCAAGGCAGGATGGCTTCTTCAACAGATATCGCATCGATTCGTTTATTTACGCGCTCAGCGAGATCGAGGACCAACGCATCGTTGACTGCGGCCGTCAACACGCGGGTCATGAGAACTGCGAGAGGGTCCATATCGAAGCCAATCGCCTGGTGACCGAGATCGGTCGCCTGACGAAGAACGGTTCCAGAACCTGCCATCGGGTCGAGCACTAGGCCTGCGGAGGATAGCTCGTTTAGTTTTTCGAGAGCTAGTTCCGGTGCCATGCGTGCCGGGAAGGGATGAATGGAGCGGATCACGTTCGACCTCCCGGTACGTCTTTGTCCGAAATTTACCGCATCCTTCGGACAACGTAAAGCTCGGAGTTGCTTTTGTCCGAAAAATACCGCATTTTTCGGACAAAGAGGTGAGCATGCGCGGCCCTTCGCTCGATCTAAAGCCACAGATCCTCGACCGCATTGCAGCGGCTCCGAGTGCTGTCTGGACACCTGTGGACTTTCTCGACATTGGACCTCGCGCTGCGATAGACAAGGCACTCCAACGCCTCGTGAAAACCCAAAAGCTGCAGCGTCTTGATAGGGGTCTGTATTACATGCCGCGCAAAGACAGCCTGACGGGCCGTTCGGGCGCCCCGGAGACACGCGCCGTAATTGACGCTGTAAGTCGACGCGACCAAGCCCGTCTTGTCGTCGACGGTCTAACTGCGGCGAATGATCTAGGTCTCACCACCGCCATTCCCTCACAAGTAGTTGTACTCAGTGATGCGCGTCTGCGTCCAATAAAACTGGGCAACCAAACTATCAAATTTAAGCAGGCTGCGCCAAGCCGGCTTTTCTGGGCCGGACGACCTGCGATGCGGGTCGTCCAAGCCTTATACTGGCTTCAAGACATTATAACGTCAGGGAACGAAGCGGACAGCACGGCACGACTTCGGAACTTGCTCAGTGATCCGGCAAGAGGACAAGTGATCCGCGACGATCTCCGCGACGGCCTACCAACCTTGCCAATATGGATGCAATCTTATCTCCGGGAGGTGTTGCAGGATGCCGATCCATCTCCTGAATTGCCTCTTGGAAGGGCGACCAGACACACCGTCTCGTCCAAGTCTCCTCAGGTCAAGCGCGAAAGGTTGCGGTCGATCGAAAAGACCGCAGGGTCCGACAATTTGGCAGAAGCCCGGGGAAAACCGAATAACAGAGCATCGACGAAGACCTCATGATGAACCCCGCATTCGCACGTGTATTATCGGCCCCAGATCTGGACGCAGCGGTAGCAGGGGACTTCTCATTGACGCCCGCAGCCGGAATGATGGACGCGCTCAAGCGAGACTACGACAGTATGGGCGGAATGATCTTCGGCTCGCTCCCTTCATTCGAGGACATCATCGCCGCTATAAGGGCGATCGACGACACGCTAAAACCACTTCGGTGACGAATCCCGACTATTCGTCATCGTCGAAATAATGTACCGGGTGCTCATTCGCGATTTCTGCAATACCGCCTCGGAGTGCCGCGTTGAGCGTGAGCATTGCGCGCTGAAGGTGGGGGACACTTACGTACACAGCCTCAGGTACCGGCGGCACTGCCTGCTTCGAGGCAACGTCAAATTTTTCCCCATAGCGAAACGCAGTGGAAGTGGGGTCTATTGCTGCAATCTCTTTAAGCCGCTTGATGATCCAAGTCGGAGCCGAAAATCCCGACGAGGCAATGACCGTTGCCTCAAGTTCGCCGGCGAGTTCCGAGAGATCGTGCGTCCTACGCGACGATCGTGTGATATCCTTCACCAACAATTCGAGTGAATGCCGATAGAGGTAAAGGGCCGGATTGACCAGTTTGTAGTCCTCCCAATCGCCACGCTTTATCGTTTCCAAAAGCATGTGTGCGGCGTCAAAGTACTGTTGCGCCATCTCAATGCGCGTCGGGATGAACTCATCCCCCACCATGAATCCTTGCGGACCGGAGAATGGATCTTCGCGAAGGATGTGCTCACCTGGTTCTTCGAACAACGGTCGATTCATTGCCTCATGGGTGAATATACGCTCCGTTTGCCTCCTCATTTAAGCTTCTCCGAGTTCGATGCCCATTTCGATGTCAACACGGCCTGCGCACGAAGGGCGTCAAGGGTTGCTCGCAGCCATCAGGACCTAGAACGTCCGAAGGCGGAATCATATCGATATTTTATCCTGAACCGGCAATTCGAAGTTGGGTGAAACCCTCGTGAACAGGCTGCGACGCAGCATCATTGTCCGCGCCATGGCGGCCGCTCCTTGAAGAGATTTTCTGGCGCTCTACGCCATGACGGATGAGCCTCACGCGAGGGGATACCACTTCGAGCGGCTGGTTACCGCGTTGTTCAATGCCAGGAATATGGACGCAAGGGGAGGGTTTCGGCTGGCAGGTGAGCAAATCGATGGCTCGTTCCAGCATGGTGCAATCACATATCTGCTCGAGGCGAAATGGCATCGCGCAAGGATTGAAGCTGACGAGCTACATGCAGGGGAATGCTGAGCGAACGGCTGGAAGGGACGAGGGGGCTGTTCGTCAGCTTCGAAAGTTTCGCTGACGGTGCCCTCGAGGCGTTAACCGCGAGGCGCATCATTCTTGGGGACGGCATGGAATCTTTGAGGCGTTGACGCGGCGGATATCGTTTCCCGAAATCATCGCTGCCAAAGCGCGCCACGCTTGAGAAGATCGCAATCCGTTCGCGCGTGTCCGGACACACCGGTCAGCCGGACGACTTCAGCTAAGATGGGCCCTCGATCTCTGATATTTCGCGGCGAACAGCTGAAACGAAATTCCGTTTGATGTCGTAAAAGGCATCCTTGGGTTCAGCATCGGCAGCTGCGTGCGAAGCCAAAGCGCTTCCGCAGACACCTCTTGCCGCTTCAACGACGGAGTCTGAACCGATCAACTCTATTTCGGATAGACGAGCGGTGAGAGTATGGAAAGCGGAGGCCTGGGCTGTTTTGGCTTCAAGGCCTTGAAGGACAAGGCGATCGGCTTCTGCAAGGAATTCGGTATAGAGGCGATGTCGGAGTGAGACCTTCTCTCTTACGATGCCGAGGCGCCATTCGTGGGTTTTCATTCCTCGCCCAACCCCATAGCTGATCGCGGCAGCCAGGATCGCGACGATGATGGTCCCCCCTGTTGAGATCAGTGACGCGAGAATTTCATTCGGCATGTCCAGCAAGCCTCCCCAAGGCTGCACCCTGACAGATTCGGTTGCCTTGCTGTAAGCGCCGAGCTATTTTCGAGTCGGGTTAGGCACCTGTGACCTGTCGCCGGGTCAAACGTCGCTATTGAGATCTCCGTATTTTAGCTTCGGACCGCATCCCAACTAGGGCTGCTGCGTAATCGGCGAACAGCATTGCCCTCCAGGAGATGCTCCGATGTTCAACCTGAAAATCTCATTCAACCAATCCGCTCTTGCTTCCATCAAGGCTGACTTCACGCGAAGCTTGCCCGACGTCAAATCCTCTCATCGCTGCGAGGCGATCGGTCGGGCTCTTGGGTTCAGCACTTATGCCGCGGCTTTGGCGGCCGCGGAGACGGAGACCCATGTTGCCGCGACAGTTAACGGCGCTTCCTTCATCGGCTATCTCGGGCGGCATGACTTTGGAACCACGGCAAAGCCACTGTATCGAGCTGCCGCGAAGACGGTTCTGTCCGACCTCGCAGTGAAACATCCAAAACTGACGATGTGGGGCATCGGTGTTGGCCGACCGCAGCAAAAACCAGACGGCAAGTTTGAGAACGCACGGGAACAGTACACGCGCTTCTTGGAGGCCAGGCAGGAACTGGTGAGCGACGGGGCGGCTGAAGCGTTCTTATTGTCGCTCGCCTTCCTGACGAGGATCACTCCAACGAAAGCGGTACGCAAGGGAACCGGAAGCTATTGGGTGAAACACATCGCAGAGAACTTCGCGTGCAGCTATCCGGAAGGCGAGAAGCTGGGGCCGCGGTATGTTTCGAACGGAGCGCTAATCGCAGCCGCGATTCATGCCGGGTTCCGGACAAGGGCCTACATCGATGGTTCCGTTGCAAACTTTTCGCTTACGGCCGGCGTGTCATAGGTGACCGGCATTTTGCCGGAGAGTTGTTCATGTTCAAGGGCCGCCATTTCGACCAGTCCGTAATCCTGCTGTGCGTGCGCTGGTATCTGGCCTATGGCCTGAGCCTGCGCGAACCTGAAGGAAATGATGGCGGAGCGCGGCATCGGCGTCGACCATTCGACGATCCACCGCTGGGTCGTTCACTTCTCGCCTCGGCTGCTGGAGCGTTTCAATCGACGCAAGCGCGCGGTGACCAGAAAATGGCATGTCGACGAGACCTATATCAAGGTTCGCGGAAAGTGGATGTATCTCTATCGCGCGACAGCGCCGGCGACACCGTCGAGTTCTGGTTCAGTGAACACCGGGACCTGCTGGCGGCCAAACGGTTTTTCCGAAAAGCGCTTGAACGCCATGGGCGGCCCGCGCGGGTGGTCATCGACGGCAGGCGAGGTACGCCTACAATCCAAATCCGTCGATTGCTGAACAGTTTGAAATCATCGCCGCAGCGTGAAGCTCTTGCCGCCCCCTCAGTTTCTGTGCCGGTATGAAAATTTGCAACGGAACCACATTATGGTGAGGCAACGAAAGATCGTTCGGGAGCATTCCAGGGTGGGGTCGGAACAAGAACCGTTCCCGCAGACACGCAGCCTTTATCAACCAAAGACAGCAATATCGTTGTGATCTATGGCTTTTCATGCGATTCTTCGGGCGGATATGAAGGAGGTGAGGATGCCTGAAATGCTTGCAGCGCTTTCCAGCATTCGGACTGTTGAAGAAATGATCGCGGCCTTCCGGGATGAGCAGCATTGCCGTCGGTTGCTGGAAAGCATGGTGTGGCCGGATGGCCGGATCTGCCCCGCCTGCGGATTCAAACGCTCGATTGCGCTTGCCGATCGCGATACCGGCAAGCGGCGCGCCCGACCGAGTCTTTATCAATGTTCCAGCAGCGTTTGCCGGTTCCAGTTCACGGTGACGACACACACGCCTCTGCACTCCACGAAGCTTCCCTTGCGTATTTGGCTGAAGGCAATGTGGCTGTTACTGCAATCCGACAAGGGCTTGTCCTCGGTGCGCCTGGCCGAGGCGCTCGGGGTGAGCCAGCCAACGGCCTGGCGGATGGGACATGCACTGCGTCTCATGGTGGCGCGGGAGAACATGCTCGCCGGCACGGTGGAGATCGACCATTTCCATCTCGGTGGAAGGCCCAGAAAGAATCCCGACGACCCGCCTCCGGGCCGCGGCCGGAAAGGCCAGACGAATACGGACAAAACGCCGGTCATGGCAATGGTGCAGCGACCGACCGATGTAATGCCTGGCACTCTGGCTGGTGACGCGCGTGCCGCGGTCGTGACCGGTCTCTCGGCGCGAGCAAGCGAACGCGTCATTGAAGCGCAGATCGAATCGGGAGCTCATTTGATGAGCGACGAGTGGAAGGCATTCATGGCCATTGGTGAGAGCTTTGCCAAGCATGAGACAGTGAAGCATTCCAGCGGTGAGTATGTTCGCGACGCCGTCCACGTCAATTCGGTGGAGGGCTTCAACTCCCGCGTCCGCCGTACCATCGCCGGTGTCTTTCATCATATCAGCCCGCAGCATGCCGACCTGTATTTCCACGAGATCGGCTTCCGATGGTCGCAGCGCGTCGTCACAGGAAACGTCATTCGCAAAACCCGGCATGGCCGGGAGAGCGTGCGAGCCCTGTGGTCGCGCGTGCCGCCGGCGCTGCAACTGCCGAACGTTTTCCGCGCCGCGACCGGTCGTCAGATGCGTCGAAGCCAGGATGGCGGCATTGTCATTAAATCAGCCGTAGCTGTCTTTGGTTGATAAAGGCGAGACACGCTAAGGTCGAACGAAGCGCGAACACGCGCATAGATCTGTAGATGAAGCCACCGGGCTGGTTGAAAGCTTCCGGCCGATGGCCAACCACTTCCCTTGGAATCTAGTGTGCCGAGGGAGAAGGCGAGTGGGTAGAAGACGGCTTGTCAGTTCAAAGGAAGCGGCGATACTGCTGGGCATAGCGACGGACGAGGATAGTCTGATCCGTCACTTTACGCTGGACCCGGCAGATAGATTGGAATGCGAACTCCGCCGGCGATCTCGCCCGATTGGTACTTCTTCGGCGTCAATCCGAAATGCGGCCCGACCGCTCGGGATGATTGGAAGCGCTCGGGAGCGTCGACGGCCGACACGAATGTCAGCGCCAACAGGACGCCGACCCCGGGCGTCGTCATCAACCGAAGTGCGTTGTCGTCCTGACGGGCCAAGGCACGTAGCTTTCGTTCAAACCCTGAAAATTCGTCCGCAAGCGCGTCCCGCACCTTCAACAGCCACGCGGCAATCGCCTCCAAGGTCGGATGTCCTTCAATCAACTCGCGGATGCGTGCCGCATAGGTGCGCCGCGTCGTCGGCCCTACCTTGAGGCCGAAGCCGCGCAGTATGCCCCGCATGCTCATCTCGAAGTCGTGAAGCTTTCCCTGGATGAGCTTGCGGGCGGTCAGCAGGGCGCGCACCTCCTGGGCCGGAAGAGATTTGCAATGGACCGGCCTGAACCAGCCAAGCCGCATCAACTGCGCGATGCCCCGCGCGTCCTTCTTGTCGGTCTTCACCGGCATCGTCTAGAAGGGTGCACGCACGTGGCGCGTCTCGATCAGCTCGACCGCCAGACCCGCCTTCGTCATCCCGGCATGGAGCCACTGCGACAAGGTTCCGGCCTCCAGACCGATGCGTTCCATGGCCGCGCCGAGCTCGCCAAACCAGGCGATCAGCGCATCGGGCTCGCTGAGCACCTTTGCTTCCCGTACGATGTGGCCATCCGCATCTACCGTGCACACACTCGAGTATTCCAATGATACGTCAATGCCTGCATACTGTTTCATGGTCGTCTCTCCCTGATGCTATGGAGCAGGCCACTCCTGACTCCGCGACACCATCATTGTGAGGGACGACCACCAGCCTTTCAAACCTAACTGGCTGGGCTCCGCCCGTTACTCCATCTAGCTATCTTTCCGAATCCCTCGAGCCCGTGAACCACCGCTGCGCAGGCGGCATGACTTTTCCTCCTTTATTGCGAGGCACCTACCTCCGCGGCGGATTAGATGCCCTCGAAACCAATGGGCGAAAGATCATATGATAGTAACAAGGCGTTCTGAACTGTTGCAAATCAACGGGACGGATTGTCGCGACACTTGCTTGTGACAGGCACCGGTAAATCCCTCCCTCCTCGTTTATTTCTTCCAGATCGAGAGAGCTCGAAATGTTCTTACACACACTTCTTTTTTTGTTTAATACTCGTATATCTGCGATTTGCAACCATTCGTAGTGCTCCCCTAGCAGCAATTTAACGCTGGTGCCGTTTACATATGGCAGCATAATAGAGAAATAACCGTCATGCAGATGCCGTGCTCTGAGCAAGAAGACCTTGGACTCGTGTGTGCCCCCAATCGCGACTTTCAGAGGTGAGAAACGCACGTTCATATCTTCTGGGTTTAGATCAATTTGAAATCTTCTTTGCACCAGACCGCTGAATGTGAAGTCAAGCCCCAAGCTGCGCGTTTCATATGCACCCAGCCGATAAGGTGAGGGCAGGCACCTCACATTCTTCCAAGCACTTTCCACATGATAGATCGTCTTCTTGCGATCTGGCCCCATTAGATCGTCGTACTCGAAGTCCTTGAAAAATTCCAACTCCGCTTCAATAGGCATGTGGGCATGACGGAATAGAGCTGCATGGGCCGCCGGCTCCAAAATAGAATACTCGTGCGTCACGCCAGCCTTGGTAAAAAACGTCCTCGCATCATTGATGAAGCGCACACATTCAACTTGCACATTGGAAACCTTCTCGTACTGCTTGTCACTAAGTATAATCTCCCCAAGAACCGGCTCGCCGTCCACATCATAGTCCACAACCGCGCCTTCCTTGATAGCGCAGCATTGCTCAAATAAATCGTAACTCCACCAGGGGGACGTAATGAGCGCTTTGCTGCTCGCCGTGCTCGCCACATGGTAAGGTTCGTCGGAGGCGACCACATAGCGGCCCAATATGTCGACTTTCATTTCTTCTTTGAAGGTGCGAACCAAATATTGCTGCGTATTGCCGTGATATCCTGTGTCTGCCAAGATGATCGTATCGCCTTCCTCCACCTCCAATTCCTTTGACATATAGCGCATCATGCGGCCACGCAAAGCAAAGGAGTTCTTGAATATCAACTCCAACACAGCGTCGTCGTGAAGCAACTGATGGAACGCCTTTGTTGGATCGTCAGATTGATGTGCGATTCGTACTAACAATTCCGTCACTTCAGGCGGGAGCAAAAGCTGTTTTGCAGTGGAATGAAGATCGTCAAATTCGGGCCTGATCCCGCTGATGTAATAATCGACATCGGCGCGGGTTTTGAAAGAGGCCGCAACAGCAACGAACCTGCGGATTCGTACCAGCTTCCCCACGGGCTTGCCCGCATATGCTTCACAAGCGGCTGAAAGAAGATAAGCGTCACGCAACAGAAAGAAGACTCTTACTCGCTTGCCCTGCTGCTGCAGTGCCTCCACCTCGTCCACAAGAAAACGGGCATAGGCGTATAGCACCGGGCCAAACGACATGTAGCCGATCACTGTCTCAGGCGCACACGGCCGCAGGTTTGCTACAGAAAAAAGTGGCCGAAATGGACTGTAACAGGGAAGAACAACCGCTTTCGGTGCTGGTTGTTCGAGTACAATCAACGATGATGCCGCGTGCTGTAGGCGCAAGAAGTCTGCGACCTCACGATCAAACGGCAGGAAATGCAGCGCATGTACGCCCAATTTCCGCGGCGCTTTCGCATCGGCTACGTCATTATCCCCGATGTGAAGTATTTGCGACGCAGGAACGCCACACTCTTTGATTACAATCTGAAAGAGGGCATGGCTCTTCGACGTCCCATAATCGACAGAGCAGTAGATCTTGCTGATTGCCTGCATAGCGTCCGCAGGCAAATGCCGAGCCAAGAGGCGCCTTAACTCGCCTTCGCGCAAATACATATCGCTCACGACGATAACTTTGATACCACGGGCGCGCGCCAGCCTGATCAGTTCTACGTATGGCGGGAATGCGAAGCAAACATCCATTTCGGTCCGGATTTCCGCCTCGGCCAATAACTGCCGTTCCTCACCAGAAAGCGATATAAAAGACCGATAAATGTCGCCGATATCGATCTCCCTGGATCCGGTCTCTAAAGGCTTCGCCCGATAGGCGCGCGCAGCAGCGCTAATGCGTTGGTGAGAAGTTATCCCTAACCTTCGCGCGACGGGATTGTCGGCCAGCACGGCGAAAACGTCTCTTGGTGTCGCTGTCTTGCGCCATAGCAACGTGTCGAAACAGTCAAGTGAGAGTACCTTTACGGAATCCTCAAAGTCGTCCAGAACAGTGGGGATATCGTGGACCTTTATTTGCGTCTTATGATAAGTATCACGTATGTCTCTCCAGAGCAGGCGGTCCTCCGGCTTTTGCACTTCTTGGATCTTTTCTGTTGAGACGCCATCGTCTGGAAACATTGCATCAGGGTGACCGACGAACTGATAGACATCTTCTCCAGGAATATGCGGCACGAAGTCATGATCAAGCATATCCTCAATACGTAAGCTTCCGGAAGACCGCTGATCAATATCGGCTTGCTTTATCTTGGCGGCCAAGCGCTTCAGTATGAGCTGCATAGTTTTTCTCCTTCGCGCAAGCGTAATCTTTCCAGCTGAGAACTTCTCACTTGTCGTCCACTCTTGGGTCTAGGCTCTCCGCATCGCCAAATTGTCGAGTTCAGCGGCAACCGCTTTCGCTACGGAGTTCCAAGGAGCCTGCAGTTAAAATAGAGATGTCCTGAACTGGTTGATGGACTCGCGTTGGAACCAGGCCCTGCTGTGCAAAACTCCGCTGTCCTACCGCCAGACGATCCCTATCTCATCGTTTACCCCTGCTCTTGCAGAAACGAAGCCGGCTAACGTCAAAATACATCTGACCATCGGTTGACTCTCTGCGTCTTACCAAAACCTTGGCCGAAGACTATCAGTTAAAGGTTTGCCGTCAACGTAGCGGCGGGGATGCGACAGTATATGCCAAGTACTTGATTATGTTGAGAACAACTGCGTGTGTACGCACATGAGCTTTGTGATTTCTTGATAAAGAAGTGTGAAGGTTGATGCAGGGTAGGATTACCAGAAGCTCCATCTGACGCGGCATGAGGCAATTGGCGAGAGATTCACCGCTGGCGCCATCGTGCGGCAGGGCAACCAGCACTCGAGGCGCTGTCACTTTGTCTCTGCGTATGAACGCGCTGCGCGTGTGCTCTGCTGTCAGCAGAGCGCAGTCACGGCCTTCCACTCCGCCATCACGGTCAGACGGGTAAAGATGGATTGCACACGCGGAGTGTCTTGAGCGAGGTGGACAAAAAGGTTGCGCAGGGCGGAGAAGATCGAGACGAAGCGCTGAAGGGTTTCCGGTGATCGGAAGCCGCGCATCGTCCATTCGCAACGGCACATGGAAATTCTCAGCGCGGTTGTTCAATCCGTTGCGACGAGTGCTCTACTTTCCGGCATCACCTGCCGCCTTGCCGCCCCATAGGAGCGCCCTTCTGGGTGATCATGCGCCTCGGCGTACTGTCCGGCAGGCTGCGGTTGCATCCTGGCCCTGCATCCTTGCGCCCCTTGACCATGTTCAGGGGACAGAGTTTTGCGCAGGTCCTCGAAACCGCCGAGGCGTTTCATCGGCAGGCGCAGAATCTCGTCCAGCAGGAGGTTTCAGTTCGCTTTCGAGATCAACTCTCTGTCAATCGATGCGTCCAGGACTGCGCATATATAGGCGTTACGCGCAAGAGCAGGAGTCCGGATGCCAAAGGCATATTCTGGAAGAGGAATTGCGGACGATCGAAGAGACCGTTCGCCGCCACGAAGGCGAGGCCTCCAGCACAGCAGATTGTCGATTGGCTGCCTGCTACACCGCCTCAAATACCTCGTCGATCACCGCCGCCTCGTCATGGGGAGGCGAAGGCCGCTGGGCGCGCTATCGTCTGCCGCAAGCGCGGGACACCGTGGTACGGCCGCCGGACGCTCCGAGGCACGGGCGGAAGCCGAAGCCGTCCCGCCGCTCTCCGAGGCCGGCGTCGAGATTAGGCTTATGTCCGCAAGCCGGTCGGCTACAATTGGGGGTGCATAATGTAATGAATCAGTCTTCGTGAACCTCACGCAGATGCGCCTTAACGAATAAAAACAATCACGTTTTGCTCGCGACGGGTCTCAGATCGATCAGAAATGCAAGTAGCTTATGAGATTAGCCCCACTGCATACGCGCGAGATTGGGCTGGAGCTTTTCGAGCAGCTGGTTGAAATCCAGGCTTACACGGCCAGCGGCTCAGACATTGCTTATAATGCATCCGAGAGGCGGCCGACCATTTTGAGCATGCGCGTTGTGACGCGAATTTCCAACGCGGCGGGCACAGTAGGAACTTTGAGATAGCCGGTCGGCGGGGCATTCCTCGCGATAGGGCGAAAGGAAGCCCCCGAGCCTGACCGTGGTTCATACGACTCGTAAAAAACTAAGGTCAACGCGGATTTGCATTCTGCTTTTCGTACGTTCGCAAATAGAAGAGGCCAATCGCCCTACGGCCCCCATTCCAACTTTGCGCCTCGTCACGGCCATCTAACCGGCCAGCCATATCTCTAAGAAACCAATCGTTTTGTTCAGGCGACTGCTCTGACGAAGATCGAGAAAAAGTGAGGGGGCCGAAAAGGCAGTGTGAGCGGTTCAGAGTCGATCTCTTCCCCCAAATTTGGGCCGACTCCACGTCGTAGAGATCAACCTCCAGCGGCCACTTGGTGGTTCTCGTATCTGCCCACGTCTGCGCCTTCGCAATGATCTTCTGGTTCCAATCGGCTAACCGCTTACAAGCAAAGTGGGAGCGCATCGTTTGGGTCCCTTTGATCTCTCGAGTGACGAGCGGGCCTGTCGGGACGCTCCCTCGCGCCTGCTTTCTATGCACCGCTATCCGATGCCCACCTTTATCACAAAACGGGTTGTATATCGTCGATATCCAGTACATATACCAACGATATATCACATGGGAGGTGCACAGTGCTGGTTGGGAGTGATATCGGCGGAACGTTTACGGACGTGATCGGTCTTGCCAATGATGGTTGCGTATCAATCGATAAGGTGCCGTCGACACCGGGGGATTTTTCGGAAGCACTGCTTGAGGGGACGATACAGGTCGCTCGCAACCTCGACTGCGAACCTGGTGCCATTGCCCACATGCGCCATGCATGCACGGTCGCTACCAATGCGATCCTAGAGGGGCGGGGCGCGAAAGTTGCGCTCATCACGACCAAGGGCTTTCGTGACGTTCTCGATCTGAGGCGTATTCGCATGCCGCGTCTTTACGATCCCCTGTATCACAAGCCGGCACCCTTGGTGCCGCGCCGCCGCCGTTTCGAAATAGACGAGCGGGTCGCCCACAATGGGGAGGTGCTGCAGCCGCTTCGCGATGCGGAGATCGACCGAGTTATCGATCTCATTGGCGAGGCCGGTGTGGAGGCGATTGCCGTCTGCTTGCTGCATTCCTACGCCAACGAGGCGCATGAGCGTCGTCTAGGAACTGCGATTGCGAGGCGATTTCCGGAAGTCTACTGCTCGCTTTCCGTCGACGTACTACCGGAAATGCGCGAATACGAGCGCACCAGCACGACCGTCGTGAATTCGTATGTCGGCCCCGTGGTCGCCGACTATCTCGAAAGTACCGTTCGCAGATTCGCATCGGTCGGCGTAGCTGCAGGCTTCGAGCTGATGCAGTCCAGCGGCGGCACGGCCCCGCTTTCCGAAGTCAGGCGACTGCCCGCGCAGATCATTGAATGCGGCCCGGCTGCAGGCGTGGTGGGGGTCCAGAAGCTCGGCGATGCAATCGGCGAGAAGAACATCATCGTCTTCGACATGGGCGGCACAACGGCGAAAGCCTCACTGATCGAGGATGGCCGCTTTTTCGTATCCGAGACTTTCGAGGTCGGCAGCGAACTTTCCGCAACCAGCGCCATGGGAGGAGGCGCCGGGTATTCGGTCAAGCTTCCTGTCATCGATATTGCGGAAGTGGGCGCAGGCGGCGGTAGCCTGGTCTCGATCGATGCGGCCGGAGGCGTCGTTGTCGGACCGCGCAGCGCGGGCGCGGATCCCGGGCCGGCTTGCTATGGGCGCGGCAACGAACAGGCGACGGTCACGGATGCCAATGTCGCGCTCGGCTATATCGATCCGTCCAACTTCGCCGGCGGCAGCATTGCGATTTATCCCGAGCTCGCAGTCCGCGCGATCCGCGACACGCTTGCCATCCGCATGGGATCGACGATGGAGGAGGCGGCTTTCGGGATACGCAGCATTGCGAACGCCCATATGGCCCGGGCGATTAAGGCTGTAAGTACCTACAAGGGCCGCGATCCGCGTGACTTCATCATGGTCGCTTGCGGCGGCAATGGCGGAATACACGGTCCCGACCTCGCCGTTTCTCTCGGGGTCGGCACGGTGCTTGTGCCACCGGCGGCCGGGGTCTTCAGCGCGCTCGGCCTTTTGTGCGCCAATGTCGAGGTGATGGCGGCAGTCCCCCTGAATATCATGCTGGACACTGCCGACTGGCTGGATGTGGCAGGCCGCCTCAATGATGCGAGAGGCCTGCATGGGGCTCGATTGGGCTCCACGAGCGTCAACAATGCCGAGCTCTCGTTTCTCATGCGCTATTCGGGCCAAGCTTTCGAGCTGGAGGTGCCGATCGAGCCTGCGATGCTTATCGCCAACGATGTCTCGGCGCTGGTTCGTCGGGTCTTCGAGGCGGTATATCGGCAAACCTATGGCTACTGCGCAGCCGAAACGCAGCATGTCGAGCTCGTTTCCGCTCGCCTACGGCTGAGCGCTCTTGCGTCACGCTCGATGAGCGAACTCCTGAAAGCACTGCCACGCGGCGAAGAGCACAGATCCAGTCGCAAATGCTATTTCGGTGCCCGCCACGGTTTCCGGGACACGCTCGTCCTCAGCCGTGCTGCGGTGCCCATAGACGAGGCGATCACAGGGCCGGCAATCATTGCCGAAGCCGAAGGCACCACCGTCGTGCCACCGGGCGCAACTGTCCAACGCGACCGTCACAACATCCTTCGCGTCCGGCTTCCCTTGCGAGAGCACCCATGAAGCGCTTCGACCCCTATCTTCAGGAGGTTCTTCGATCGGCATATGACGCGATCGCGGAAAACCTCGCCATCATTGTCATGCGTGCGGCCTATTCGGAGATCGTGCGGGAATCGCTCGACTATTCGACTGCGCTTTGCGACCGGAACGGCCTGACACTGGCGCAGGGCGTAACGACGCCCATGCATCTCGGCAGCTTCCACGACGCCATCAAGAACCTCATCGCAACGGTTGGCGAATCCGCTGCGGACGGCGACGTCTTCATCTTCAACGACCCGTTCCTGGCGGCCGGGCAGCACCTGCCGGACATCTACGTCGTCAAGCCGCTCTTCCACCAGGGACAGATTGAAGGCTGGGCGACCACATTGGCCCATCACTCCGATGTCGGGGGCATAGTTCCAGGCAGCAACGCGCTCGGAGCACGGGAGGTGTTTCAGGAGGGGCTGCGCCTTCCAGTTCTGCCATTGATGCGTCGTGGCGAGAGAGTTTCAGAGGTGTGGGCGATCATCGAAGCCAATGTGCGTACCCCGGATCTGGTGCGCGGCGACCTCGAAGCCCAGCTTGCCGCCTGCAACAATTGCGAGCGCGAATTTGCAGAGCTCGTCGAACGCTACGGCATCGAGACAATACGCGCGAGTTCGGACGAGCTTCACAACCATGCCGATCGTCTGACCAGGGCCGAGTTCGCCGCCCTTCCAGATGGCGTCTACACCTTCGAAGACCATCTCGACGGCCTGGGCGACGAGCCAAGCCCGATCCTGCTCACGGTCAAGCTGACCGTGGCGGGCGATGAGGTCACCGTTGACTGGACGGGTTCGTCCTCTCAAGTCGAAGGAGGCGTCAATACGACCTTGCCGTTCACCAAAGCCTGTTCCTATGCGGCGCTGCGCTCGATCCTGACGGTCGATGTGCCGAACTGCCAGGGCTTCACGCGTCCGATTAGGGTGATCGCACCGGCGGGAAGCGTCCTGAATGCGAACTTTCCCGCCCCGACCGGAGCGCGCGGAGTCACGGGCTACCGAATGATCGATTGCATCTTCGGCGCCTTGGCACAGGTCGTGCCTGATCGGGTCGCGGCGGATAGCAGCGGCGGGTCTTCGCTTCCAACCTTCTCGGGTTTCTACGACGGTTCGCATTTCGTGTTCTGCGAAACCTTGATGGGTACTTCCGGCGCTACGCTGGCGCATGACGGACAGGAAGGCGTCGCCCATATCGGCTCTAACCAGGCTAACGTGCCGATCGAGCTCGTCGAGGCGCGCTATCCGCTGAGAATAGAGGAATATTCGCTCGTGGCCGACAGCGGCGGTTCAGGCAAGACCCGCGGCGGTCTCGCACTGCGTCGAAGCTATCGGGTGCTGAAGCAGGGCATGTCCCTCAACATCCGTTCCGACAAGCGCACCTTTCCTCCGCACGGCCTTTTCGGCGGATCTGAAGGCGGCGCCTCCCACACAGTCATCCGTTCAGGTGAGCGGGAGATCGTCGTGCCGCAAATGCCGCTGTCGCCATTGCCGCTGGCTGAGGGCGATCTGGTCGTCCACACGATGGCCGGCGGCGGCGGCTGGGGGAACCCGTTCGAACGCGCGCCCGAGGAGGTACTCGAGGATGTTATCGACGCTCGCGTTAGCGTCGATGCCGCCAGACACGAATATGGGGTCGTCGTCGATTCCGATGTGCTCGACACTGCTGCCACTGAGGATCTGCGAAGGGCGCAGAAGAAGGGCAGCGCATGACACACGCCGCCTGGCTCGCAGACTTCGCAGTCAGTTTTTCCGGCGGCACGCTTCCGGAACAGCTTGCTTCGGCGGTAAACCGCTACGTACTCGACATTGCGAGGGCCGCGGCGGCCGGATCGACGACACGCACCGCGCGGCGGGCACGACTGGCCGCACCTACACTGTTCGGTCGGGGCGAGACGCCGATGTGGTTCGACGGGGCGTCGGTAACCGCGAAGTCGGCGGTGTTCGCCAACGCAACCGCTGCCTCGATACTCGATCTCGAGGACGGCCACCGCGCCGCGCTCGGTCATCCGGGGGCGGGGATCCTCCCGGCGGTTCTTGCCGAGGCGCCTGCCAACACAAGATGGAACGATGTGGTCAGTGCCATCGCGATTGGCTACGAGGTTGCGCTGCGAGTCGGGTCCGGCCGGCCGGCCATCCCGTTGACGGCCGTTTCGACCGGCCGGTGGGTCGGTGTCGGCGTCGCCGCCGCTGTGGCGCATCTACGCGGCCTCAGTGCGACTCAGACCGCACATGCCATCGCCATTGCCGCCACCACGGCGCCGGACCTCGTCGCCTTCGGCTACGTCCGCGAGACCGGCAATGCCGTGAAGGAAGATATCGGCTGGGCTTCCGCGACCGGCCTAGCCGCGGCGGACTTGGCGGAAGTGGATCACACCGGTCCGCGCGACATCTTCGACTACGCCTCATACTATGTAGGCGAACGAATGATCGCCGGCCTCGGCGACGATTGGATGGCCGAACGCGCTTGTCCGAAACGATATTCCTGCCGCTGGATTCGCTCACTGATTGACGGCGAACTCCGCGCTCAGCATGCGCGTCCGGTCGAGAATATCGCAGCAATCGAGGTCGAGAGCTTCCGGCATGCGTTGGGCCTCGCGAATGAGGTGGAACCGACAACCATCGAAGGCGCTCAGTACAGCATTCCCTACTGCACAGCGCTTGCATGCGCGTCGCAGCCAGAGGTCTTCCTGTCGCTGACCGAAGCGCACCTTCACGCCAAGCTCGTGACGATGACCGTCGCGGCCGACCTGCAGGAACTGTTTCCTGTCAGGGCTCCGGGTCGTATTCGCATCATCACCGGATCCACCACGTTTGAACGAACTGTTTTGCACCCCCTCAGCGATCCGGCAAACCCGCTGAGTGACGAGGCCGTCTTGGAAAAGTGCCGTCAGCTTTGTGCCTCTGCAGGACGTACGCAACTCGCTGACACGATAAGCTGGAATCCTGCTGGAGCCCGTCGAGGATGCTCTGGCTCGAATCAACGCAGCCCTCGCGGAGATCCCCGCCATCCGGTGAAGGAGCACGTTTGATGGTCCACGTGGAAGATCACAAAGGATCGCGTATCGCCGGCGAAAGCATGGCCGACCTGGCAACGCGCCTGATACGCGACCGGATACTGGATCTTACCCTGAAGCCTGGCGCGCGAATCCAGGAACAGGAACTCATCGCGATGTTGGGCCTCGGCCGCACGCCGATCCGCGAGGCCATAAATCGGATATCCGCCGAAGGGCTTATCGATACCGAACTCAACCAGACCCCATCAGTCAGGCAGATGGACCTTGAGGAGGCGCTGAACCTTTTCGAAGCATATCGCGCGATCAGCCAGCTGACGGCGGCCTATATCGACTTTTCGGATGCCGGGTTGGCGCAGGACATCGTCGAAATGCAGAAGAAGCATCGGGAGGCTATCGGCGCCAAGTTGCCGCTGGACGTCAGCCACTGGAACTATTCCATCCATCTTCGCCTCATACGCTCTTCGCGCAATCAACATCTCATCACAGCCTGCCAGCGGATCCACAATCAGGCACGCCGACTCAACACCCTCGTCTACACGCTCGAGGTCCAGCAGACGGAACGCCCCTCCTATTCGCTCTCGATCGCCGAGCGCCAGCATGTGAGCTTCCTGTCCGCCCTGGAGAGCAAGAGCCGGTCTCAGGTGTCTGCGGTGCTCGACGACCAGGCGCTCACCTTTCGCGCGCGTTTTGTCCACGCTATCGAGCGCGGCAGGGATGAGAGCGCGGACAGCCTGCGCCGCGCACTTGCCGGCCTGGCTCGATCCACATTGGTGGGCGGCGGTCAAAGCTACTCGACATAAGTCGGCGGGATAGATAGTGCAGAGCGTTTTTGGCTTGGCGTCGCCGTATCGACATTGAGGAGTGGACCCAGGTTGATAGAGCGTAATCGCCCGATTGTCACCGCCTGCCGGCTATCGTCGTGATGGCGTAAGACACGTGTTTAACGACGTCGTTTGCGGCGTGTCTTACGCGAGGTTTGCGATGCGTGTGGAAATTCTTGGCAGGAACGGCGGCGTCGATGGGGTGAGGAACAGAAACTCGACATTGTGATGTCGGTTGGGTCTGGAGCTACGGTAACGGAGGTGGCTCATCGGCACGTGACGCGGCGCAGATTTACACCTGACGCAGTCAGCTGAAGAAGAAGGGACTTGTTGTCGCTGTCTGCGAATGCGGTGTTTGTTCTCGTGGACATGAATGCCGTGCAGACCGAGCGCTGTGGAGACCGTCAGGACCCGTCTGGGATGGATCGAGTTGAGATTGACCTGCGGTCGCAGCCTGTTCTTCGACGGCGGCGTGAATGCCGCCACCCTGAGGCGGCTAATCCGGGCGGTGGAGTCGGCATGATCGGACCGGGAACTGGCGTTCGAGTATACCTTGCCTGCGGGACAACGGCCACGCGAAATAATGTGGAGCGCTGGACTATGCGGTGTCCGCAGCATGCAGGCCGATTTACTCCATCTATTCTAGTCGGTTATAGTACTTAATCGGCTTTCTCGCTCCGCACATATTGCCTTCGGCGTCTTCGACCGCCTCGGCTCCTGGTTTGGTTGCGGCGCGGCAATCAGCCTGGGAACAGCGTCAGGAGATTGCTGTGTACGCCTTCGCCGTGCGCCTGGACGAGGCCCATCGGCTGCTCGAAGAAAGCATCGAGTCCATTGCCTCGATCGCGCTGCGCTGTGGCCTCGTCTCCGCCTCGCATCTTGGTAGCGCGTATCGCAAAGCCTTCGACCGTAGACCTGGTGAAGAACGGCGAAATCCAAGCTCCGTTAGTACAACAAACAGGATAGCCCGTGAAATCGGTGATGTAGCTACGGACCCTGTTGCGTTCGCTTCCGTCGCATGGGGGCGCTGTGCATTGTCTGGAGGCGGATGACTCGCGCGCGGCAGACAAAAAGGAATCCCGATCCGGACTCTTATGTCAGGCAGAAACCACTGGGGTGCTAGAGTGCGAATGCTGCATTGCTTCGCCTAAGCAGGGAGCGAGATGTGACGATAGCACGAGATTCCGTGTTTGATATTGAGGAGAGACCCCAAGTCTTTGTCTTCCTTCTATTGCCCGGTCTATCTCTAATGAGCCTGGCCTCGGCAATTGAGCCGCTGCGCAGCCTTAACCGATTGATACAACGGCCCGCTTTCCTATGGAGATTCGCTAGCCCAACTGGCGCCGATATAGAAGGTTCTATGGGCATTCCGCTGCCGACGCTGGAGTACAACGCGGCGCTCCGCGGTGCAGACTACCTCTTCGTCTGCGCTGGTTTGGGTACTGAATTGAACGATGAAAGACGCTATCTCCAATTCTTAAGGAGGCGGGGCGTCGTAGACTCACGATTGGAATCGATATCAACAGGCACGCGACTGCTGGCTCGGGCTGGTCTGCTGTCAGAGAATCGCTGCACGATACACTGGGAGAGCCGTTCTGCTTTTCAAGAAGAGTTCCCCAATCTTGACTGTACGAACCGGCTTTACGAAATCGACCGCGACCGCTTGACCTGTTCGGGTGGGACTGCGGCGATGGACATGATGTTGCATCTGATTTCGCTACAGTTCGGCAGAGATCGTGCTCGGAGCGTTGCCGATCAATTCCACCATGAGCATATCCGAAATGAGAACGAGGATCAATTCGGTGGACGCCTTCAACATCTAGCGCATCTGCCAGAAAACATGCGATCCGCGATCGATCTAATGCAGCGTCATTTTGAGGAGCCGATACCAGTCCCACATATCGCCCAACGGGCAGGGCTGTCTGTGCGTCAGCTCGAGCGCCGATTCAAAATGCACGCCGGCGTAACGCCTCAGCGGTACTACATGCAACTCCGTGTACAGCGTGGGCGCGAGCTTCTCATCTACTCTAGCCTATCTGTCATCAACGTAGCTCTATCTTGCGGTTTCGATTCAGCTTCCCATTTTTCCGCATGGCACAAACGAATCTTCGGAAAGAGCCCATCTGAATCGCGGAGACAAGAACGGACGAAAAGCGGTCGGCTCTGAACGCTTGACACGAATTTGTTGCAGCAAGCCGAGCGGCCCGTTCGCTTGAAGCCGCGTAGCGGTCGAACTATTTTGGAGAGCCTTTCCAGGTGCGGTCTGCGCCGGGCAGGGAGCCGAAACGCTGGCGATAAGCGCGCGAAAAGTGGGATGTCGAGTTAAACCCGCAACGAATAGCGATTCCGAGGACCGACATCGAGGTATTGCGCAGCAGCCGTCGTCCTTCATCGAGGCGTATCCGAACATAATGCTGCGCCGGCGAGCATCGCAGGTGGCGCGCGAAAAGCCGCTCCAGCTGCCTGCAGGAAACGCCGGTACGGCTGGCGATTTTCGGAAGTCGAAGCGGCGTTTCTATGAATTGTTCCATCAACGCCACTGCGCCGATTACGGTCGGGTGGGCGACGTCCAGCCGGTGACGTAGCGCCATGCGTTGGTGATCTTCCGGCCGCCTGGTCGATCCGTAGATGAAATTCTCCGCAACCATGCTGGAAAAAGCGTTGCCTTGCCGGTACCGGATGATGTCCAGCATGGCATCCATCGCTGCCAGGCCTCCCGCGCAGGTGAAGATGCGTCCATCGACCACGTAAAGCTCATCGCTCACTTCAGCCCTAGAGCATGAGGCCCGCAGGGCATCGATATAGCCCCAATGCGTAGTGCAGTGCCTGCCGTCGAGAAGCCCTGCATCGGCCAGCACAAAACTGCCCGTACTGACGCTGCCAAGGCGAATTTTTCGTCGATCCATGCGACGCAGATATTCCCTCAGTTTTCTATTGCCATACGTCTCGTCGGAATGGCCGCCGCACACGACCACTATGTCGAATTCACCGCCGCCATCCAAGGGAATGGTGGGGACCGCGAGCCCGGTGCTCGATTGGATGGAACCGCCATCGACGCTGACATTCGTCCAGCGGTAACACTGCTCGCCGGCCATCCTGTTGGCGCCGCGCAGGGGCTCCGTGAGAGAGGAGAACGACATCAGCGAGAAGTCCGGTATCAGGATGACGCCGACGTGCAGCGGTTTTATCCCGTTAACAGATGCGACCATCCGAGCCTCCTCTCTTTGGTCTCCGCATTGTCCCCTGAAAGACGTGCAGAATGCAATCAATAGTGTCGTGTTGTTACGTAATCTCGTCGAAAAATGTGACCCCACGCCTAACGACCTAACTCATACTGGCCTTCCTTGGCGTCAGGAGAGGCAAGCGGGCATGGCACCTTCATCTGCATACCAGTTCATTGCTGGCACCATTTACCAGGAGCTTCCTGCCGCTGTGCAGGACATGGCGAAACGGTGCCTTCTCGACCTGGTAGGCACGGCAATCGCTGGCACGCAGACCCCTCTGTCGCGAATAATCCGGAACCATGCAATTCGTGCCTTCGGGGCAGGTGCCAGCGCTCCTTCGGCACGATTGATGTTCGATGGCCGCAGGGCCAGCCCAGTTGGGGCGGCATTGGCCGGCGGCATGACGATTGACAGTTTCGATGCGCATGACGGTCATGTGCTTACCAAAGGCCACGCCGGCTGTGCCATCCTGCCGGCGTTGCTGGCCGTCGCCGAAACGAGGGACATGTGCGGTGCGGAGTTTCTCGCTTCGCTTGCCGCCGGCTACGAGATCGCCATCCGTGCTGGCATCTCCCAGCATGCTACCGCGCCGGATTATCACACCTCCGGGTCGTGGAATGCGCTGGGCGCGGCGGCCATAGCGGCGCACCTTTGGGGGCACGACGAGACCCGGTTCCGGCATGCGATCGGCATTGCGGAGTTCCATGGCCCCCGCAGCCAGATGATGCGCTGCATCGACTTTCCTACGATGCTCAAGGACGGTTCGGGTTGGGGCGCCATGGCGGGCATCAGCGCGGCTTACCTGGCCGAAGACGGCTTTACAGGGGCGCCTGCGATTGTCGTGGAAGGCGATAATGTCAAATCCTTCTGGAACGATCTCGGCAAGGAATGGCGGTTTTTGGGAATGTATTTCAAGCCGTATCCTATCTGCCGCTGGGCGCAGCCATCCGTCGAGGCCGCACTTATACTTAGACGTAAGCACAATATCCTGCCTGAAACGATCGATCACGTTGAGATCGACACATTCGACGCAGGGGTCAGGCTCAATCAACGCAGGCCGGAAACCACCGAGGAAGCCCAGTATAGCCTGCCGTTCCCTGTTGCCGCGGCACTCGTGCGTGGGCAATTGCTTCCAACTGATATTGCCGGCGCATCGCTCGTCGACGCCGAGATATTGTCAATGAACGACCGCATCAAGCCGATCACCGTACCCGAAATCGACAAGCTGTTTCCTGCCGAAAGAATGGCGCGGGCGCGGATCTACCTCAAAGATGGTACCGTCTTCGAAAGCGAATTGACGACTGCGCGCGGCGACGCCGAAAGGCCGTTGTCGGATGCCGAAATTGCAGCGAAATATCACTCGGTCGCCGACGATATTATCGGGAGCGAAGGTGCGGCCGTGCTTCGCTCCTCGATCGAAACGCTGGATAGCGCACGTTCCGTGCGCGGACTGCTGGACCTCGTGCTTGCCCCGGCCGATGCACAGCGCAAAGCGGTGGCAGCTTGAGTGACGAATACACGCCCCAGGAATGGGCCGACGCGGTCGAAGTCTGGCTGTCCTCGCAGTATTGGTGCGACGGAAATGTCGGCATGATGGGCATCTCGCGGAAGGGCTTCAACTCGCTGCAGCTCGCCTCGCTCGCTCTCCGGGCCCTGAAGGCGATCATTACGTTTCCTGCAGAACGGTTTGCCCGCGCCATTCTGCGCATGCGATATGGTCGCGAATTCGAGCCCGCCGATCTTCCAGCTGTTGGTGATCCGTATAACCCTTTGTCTGATCAGGACATCAGCGAAAAGTTCACGGTCAATGCTGTGAAGCGGGGCACGGCGAGGCGAAAAACTTCGCACGTTGCTGGTTCGAGGCCTGACAGCGAATAGTGAGCTCGCCGTGCGCTCGAAAGGATTCGAGCGCGCGGCGAGGCTCTGCACATCCAACTATTGAATAAACAGGAGACATCATGGTTTATACTTCGAACGGTGAACGGGAAACAGCTCAAGCGGCCCGACAGGTGCTTGCCGACTCGTTCATTTGGGATATGCATCCGATGATGAACGGCCTCACGTTCATCAAATGCTGACTGACTGTCTGATGCGAGCCCGCCCGGCGATGTCGCCCATCGTGAGATTGATCGTCCAGCGTATTGCGTTGGGCGTTCTGCTCCTTTTCCTTGTCTCGATCCTAATCTTCGCCGGCACGCAAATCCTGCCTGGTGACGTGGCGCAAGCGATTCTCGGCCAGCAAGCGACTCCAGAAGCGCTCGCCAATCTGCGCGCCGAGCTTGGCCTCAACGATCCGGCCTATTTCCGCTACTTCCGCTGGCTTGGCGGCGTTCTGACCGGCGATCTCGGGACCTCGCTTACCACGGGGCAGGAAGTCACCGCGACGCTGCTGCCCCGGCTGTGGAACACGCTGTTCCTCAGCTTCTGGGCGGCGATCGTGGCGGTGCCGCTCGCCATTGTCCTCGGCCTGATTTCGGCGCGCTACCGCAACGGTTGGGTCGACAAGCTCATATCCGGCCTCGCACTCACCTCGACTTCGCTTCCCGAATTCTTCGTCGGCTATCTCCTTATCTATTTGTGCGCCGTTAAGTTGCAGTGGTTTTCGAGCATCTCAACAGTCTATGACGGCATGCCGTTTCTCGACAGGATGAAGGCGATTGCCCTGCCAGCAACGGTGCTGACGCTAGTCGTGCTCGCGCATATGATGCGCATGACCCGCGCCGCGATCCTTAACGTGATGCAGTCGGCCTATATCGAAACGGCCGAGCTCAAGGGGCTGCGGCCGATCGAGATCATCCGCCGTCACGCCTTCCCGAACGCAATCGCGCCGGTCATAAATGTCGTGATGCTAAACCTCGCCTACCTGATAGTCGGGGTCGTTGTGATCGAAGTGATCTTTGTCTATCCGGGCATGGGCCAGTACTTGGTCGACCACGTTTCCAAGCGCGATGTGCCCGTGGTGCAGGCAGTGGGGCTGATCTTCGCTGCCGTTTATATCGGCCTGAACATCGTCGCCGACATCGCGGCAATAGTCGCCAATCCGCGCCTGAGGCATCCGAAATGAGTGTTTCGGCAGCCCCTCTCGTCAAAGCGCGGCGTCGCATACCGATCGGCGCCGCGATTGGTCTATTCTTCACCGGATTGTTCCTCTCCACGGCGATCTTCGCGCCGCTGATCGCGCCACACCCACTCGGCGAGATTGTCGGCGACGTCTGGATGCCGATGTCGGCGAAATTCCCGCTCGGCACCGACAATCTCGGCCGCGACCTTCTTTCGCGCATGATTTACGGCACCCGCACCACGATCTTCATCGCGGCGGTCGCGACTGCGCTTTCCTTCACGCTGGGGTCGATCCTTGGCTTCACCGCGGCCGTCGTCGGTGGCTGGTTCGACATGACGATGTCGCGTTGCGTGGACCTCTTGATGTCAATCCCGACGCTGATCTTCGCCCTAGTCGTGCTTTCGGTGCTGCCGTCCAACTTGGTGACGCTAATCCTGCTGATGGGGACGCTGGACTCCACCCGCGTCTACCGGTTGTCACGCGCGGTCGCCGCGGACATCAACGCGATGGACTTCGTGGAGGCGGCCAAGCTGCGCGGCGAGGGCCGCGCTTGGATCATCTTCCGCGAGATATTGCCGAATGCTCTATCGCCGCTGGTCTCCGAACTCGGCCTTCGCTTCATCTTTGCCGTGCTCTTCCTGTCTGCCCTGTCGTTCCTTGGCCTTGGTGTGCAGCCGCCACAGGCCGACTGGGGCGGCATGGTGAAAGACAACAAGGACGGCATTGTCTTCGGCATTTCCGCTGCCCTAATGCCGGCAGCCGTGATCGGGGCGCTGGCGATCTCCGTCAATCTGGTCGCCGATTGGATCCTCAACCGGACCACCGACCTCAAGGGAGGGCGCGGCAATGGCTGATACCTTGCTCGATATCCGCAACCTCCGGATCGAGGCGACCGTCTATCCGCCCGGTGAGCCACCCCGCACGGCAACAATCGTCGATGATGTTTCGCTGACATTGGAAAAGGGCAGGGTGCTTGGTCTGATCGGCGAATCCGGCGCCGGCAAGTCTACGATCGGCCTGTCGCCGATGGGCTATGGCCGCGGCGGTGTGCGTATCACCGGCGGCGAGGTCATCCTAAACGGCCGCAACATTCTCCAGCAGAGCAAGAACGGCATCCGCAAGCTACGGGGCCGCGAGGTCTGCTATGTCGCGCAATCGGCCGCAGCCGCATTCAATCCAGCGCAGCGGCTGATGGACCAGGTGGTGGAATCTTCCCTCAAGCACGGCGTTGCCAACCGCGCCGAGGCTGAGAAGCGGGCCATCGCTCTCTTCAAGAAACTAAGCCTGCCCAATCCCGAGAATATCGGCCGCCGCTATCCACACCAGGTCTCGGGCGGCCAGCTTCAGCGTGTCATGACCGTCATGGCGCTTTGCCCGGAACCCGACCTGATCATCTTCGACGAGCCGACGACGGCACTCGACGTGACAACCCAGATCGATGTCCTGGCGGCGATCAAGGACGCCATCCGGGACACCGGCGTCGCGGCCCTCTACATCACTCATGATCTCGCCGTCGTAACGCAGGTCGCCGACGACATCATGGTGCTGCGCCACGGCAAGATGGTCGAAAAAGGCACGACGTTCGAGATCATCAAGCAGCCGAAGCAGCCCTATACCCAAGCGCTGGTCTCGGTACACCATATCGAGCATGAAGAGAAGCAGCCGACACCGAAGCCGATCCTCTCGGTGAAGAAAGTCACCGCCGCCTATGGCAATGGTATCATCAAGGTGCTTAAAGACGTCACCGTCGATATCCATCCGAGTCAGACGCTCGCCGTTGTCGGCGAATCCGGTTCCGGCAAATCGACGCTCGCCCGCGCCATCACCGGCCTTCTTCCGCCGCAGCAGGGCGAGATCATTTTCGAAGGCCGCAAGCTCTCCAGCCGGCTGGCCGACCGCAGCAAGGACGATCTGCGCCAGCTTCAGATGATATACCAGATGGCCGATGTGGCGATGAACCCGCGCCATACCGTCGGCACGATCATCGGCCGGCCGCTCACCTTCTATTTTGGCCTGAGAGGTGCCGAACGGGACAAGCGGGTCAAGGAGCTTCTCGAGGAAATCGAGATGGGTGCGGGCTTCATTCACCGTTATCCGGCAGAGCTTTCCGGCGGGCAGAAGCAGCGCGTCTGCATCGCCCGCGCGCTGGCCGCCAAGCCGAAGCTCATCATCTGCGATGAGGTCACCTCGGCGCTCGATCCGCTGGTGGCGAACGGCATCTTGAAGCTGCTCCTCAATCTGCAGAAGATGGAGCAGGTCGCCTATCTCTTCATCACCCACGACCTCGCGACCGTAAAATCGATCGCTGACTCCATTGCCGTCATGTATCGCGGCGAGTTGGTGCGCTATGGCTCGAAGAGCCAAGTGCTGACGCCGCCCTTCGACGATTATACCGATCTGCTGCTGTCTTCCGTGCCCGAGATGGAAATCGGCTGGCTGGAGACAGCCATCGCAGGCAGGAAGATGGCGAGTGCGGGGAATTGATATTCATACCAAGCTCAAGAAGAGCTATCGCACCATGTCGGTAATTTCCAAGAAATGTTTAGGTCTAGTCTAACGACCAAAAACGGCATACCTTCACCTCTTGGACTGCATACCGGAACTACCTGCGGTCGGGTCTTGAAGGCCGCCAGCCGCCACCACAACTACCCACACAAATCTGGTAGTTCTGACTCACGGCCGCGAGCTGGTCCGCGCTCACTCTCTTCAGCACCTCGCACGCGGCGACGACTTAAGCCCTTCACCCCATCCGCTCGGAAGCGTGTGCGCCGGGCGATGGGGGGAAAACCACGGTCCGGTGGCCGTTCAGGAAGGTGCGGTGCTGGATATGCGCATGGATGCTGCGGGCCAGTACCTGCGCTTCCACGTCACGTCCGATAGAGACATAGTCGGCTGAGTTCTGCGCATGGGTAATGCGCGCCACATCCTGCTCGATGATCGGACCTTCATCCAAGTCAGCCGTCACATAGTGGGCGGTGGCGCCGATCAGCTTTATCCCTCGCTCGAAGGCCTGCTTATAGGGGTTGGCCCCTTTGAACGAGGGCAAAAATGAGTGATGGATGTTGATGATGCGACCCGACATCTTCTGGCACATCGCATCCGATAAGACCTGCATGTAGCGCGCGAGCACGATGAGCTCGGCGCGAGTCTCCTCTACGATCTCCATGATTCGGGCTTCGGCCTGCGGCTTGTTGGCTTTTGTGACGGGCACATGGTGGAAAGGCAGGTCGTGGTTGATGATCACCTTCTGGTAGTCGAGGTGGTTGGAGATGACGGCAACGATGTCGATGGGCAGGGCGCCGATGCGCCAGCGGTAGAGCAGGTCATTCAGGCAGTGACCGAAGCGCGACACCATTATGACGACCTTCATCTTCGCTTGGGCGTTGTGAATGTCGAAGCTCATGGCGAAGTCATTTGCCACCTCGGCAAGGCCTTCTCGCAGTTCTTGCAGGCCACGCCCCTCCTCGCTGATGAAGCTCATCCGCATGAAGAAGCGATCGGTTTCGGGATCGTCGTATTGTGCGCTGTCATTGATGTTGCAGCCGTTCTTGGCGAGAAAGCCCGCCAAGGCGGCGACGATGCCGCGCCGGCTGGTGCATGTCACGGTCAGAATATACTTGCTCATGGGTCCATCCAGAAAGAAATGTCCGGCCATCACGGACAAGAGAAATGCGAGAGCAATCATGAAAGGACACGCCGTTGCGATCAGGCAGTGAGTCCTTCGGGGTCTTCCAGCCCGCTGATGCGGCAGCAGGCGGTCAGGGTGTTCGCAAGAAGACAAGCGATCGTCATCGGTCCGACGCCACCCGGCACGGGTGTGAGAGCGCCGGCGATCCCGGCCGCGCTTTCGCGCTGCACATCGCCTACAAGTCGCACCCGCTCTTCTCGTTCGATCTGGTTGATGCCGACATCGATCACCACCGCACCAGGCTTGATGAAATCGCCGGTGATCATCTCTGCCCGCCCCACTGCGGCCACGAGAATGTCGGCCTGACGGCAGATGGCGGAAAGGTTTTCGGTCCGGCTATGGGCGATCGTCACAGTGCAGCTTTCGCGCAGCAGAAGCTGGGCCATCGGCTTGCCGACGACATTGGAGCGCCCGACAACCACGGCGTTGCGGCCGGCCAGATTGCCGAAATGCCGGCGCAGAAGTATCAAGCAGCCGAGCGGCGTGCAAGGGATCATCGAGCGCTGGCCGGTTGCCAGAAGGCCGACATTCGTGACGTGGAAGCCGTCGACATCCTTGGCGGGATTGATCGCATTGATGACCGCATTGGCATCAATATGCGGGGGCAGCGGCAGCTGCACCAGAACGCCGTGAACCGCCGGGGCGGCATTCAGCTGCCCAATCAGCGCCAGCAGCTCCACTTCGGCCGTTTCGGCGGGCAGCTTGTGCTCGTAACTCGTCATGCCGGTTGCAACGGTCTGAACGCCCTTGTTGCGGACATAAACCGCGCTGGCAGGATCGTTTCCCACCAGCACAACTGCCAGTCCTGGCACGATGCCCTGTTCCGCCTTCAGTATGGCAACGGAAGCGGTAACCTTCTCGCGCAGGCGGGCGGCAACGGCCTTTCCGTCGATCAGATGGGTGCTCATGGTTTTCTGTCTTCAATGCGCAGGATGTGCTTTTCAAGCGCATGCCAGATTGAGCCGGCCGCCGAGCGCATGCCCAGGATCGCGATGTGATGGGCCGCGCGCCGGATCACGAACACGCTCATATGTTCCAGGCCAGTGCGAGTCGCCGAGCCGGATGGGAAACGGATCGGGTCGATGTTCACGAGCTTCGCCATCAACTGGAGAATCGGCGTTTCGCCAGCGGATGAGCGGATTTCGAAGGCTGCGAAGCCATCGGTCTGTTGGGTGACGGAGCAGCCTGGACACAGAGCGGCAACCTCGGACGCAAAGTCGCTATCCGCTCGGTTTTGCCCCTCGACCATCCACTGATCCGGGCCCGTCCAGAACGCGGCGATCTCGTCGGATAGGGCCCACGCGCCGGGCCCGGGCAAGTCTATGCCGCAGAGCGTGGGTTGCGTTGCGCCGCGGCGCAGGGCCAGCGAGGCGAGCGCCAGTTCGGTGTTCTCTTCGAGTTCGAGAGCGCCATGGTGGAGGCGGCGCGCCGTGTCGCCGCCAAGCGCGGTGATGGGCTTGAGGTCAGGCACGCAGACGCTCTCCTTCTGGATCGACGAAGTGGGCGGAAACGACGCGCAGGCGAACGTTCTGATCCTGAATCGGATTGGCCGCGACGATCACCTCGCCCTGGCGCGCCGCGCCATCCGCGAGGAAGCCCAGGCCGATGCTCGAGCCGACATGCGGGGAGAAGCAGGCCGAAGTGATCCAGCCCTGATCGGTTGCAGTTTCCTGCGTCGCCCCTTCCGCGAAGAGGTGCGAGCCGGCCACGACGGGCTCGGAAGCGTCCACCGGCTGGAGTCCTACCAACACGCGCGTGTTGGCAAGCAGGCCTTCGCGCCGCGACATCACCGCGCCGACGGAATCCTTCTTGGCCGAGACCATGCGGCCCATGCCCAGCATCTGCGCCGTGGTCTGGCCGTTCAGCTCATTGCCGGCGGCGTGGCCCTTTTCGATGCGTAGCACGCCGAGCGCCTCCGTGCCGTAAGGGGTAGCGCCCAGATCCTGTCCCAGTTCCACGAGGCGGGCCATCAAGGCGTTTCCGTAGCGCGCGGGCACCGCGATCTCGTAAGCCAGTTCGCCGGAGAACGAGATGCGGAAAACCCGCGCGCGCAAGCCCCCGCAAACCGACAGGTTCGCGCAGGCCATGAAACGGAAGGCCTCGTTCGAGAGATCGAACCCATCCACAATGCGTTCGAGCAGCTTGCGCGCATTCGGTCCGGCCACCGAAAACTGCGCCCAAGCATCGGTGGTGGAGATCAACTGCACGTCGAGCTCCGGCCATAGGCATTGCCGTGCAAACTCCATGTGGCGGTAGACCGTGCCGGCATTGGCAGTGGTGGTCGTCACCACATAATGGGTTTCGCCTAGGCGCGCGCAGGTGCCATCGTCCCAGGCCTGCCCGTCCTCGCGAAGCATGAGGCCATAGCGGACCATGCCGGTCTTCAGGCTCTTCATGGCGTTGCAGTAGAGACGGTCGAGGAATTCGGCCGCGTCCGCGCCCTGCACATCGACCTTGCCGAGCGTGGTCACGTCGCAGATGCCGACGCCCTTGCGCGTCGCCACCACCTCGCGGTCGACCGACTGCCGCCAGTGGGTCTCGCCGGGCCGCACGAAATATTGCGCGCGCATCCACTGGCCAACCTCGACGAAGACGGCGCCTTGGGACGTTGCCCATTGGTGGCTGGGTGTCAGCCGGCGCGGGCGGAAATGCGTGCCCGTATTGCCGCCGCCGAGAACCGAAATCGAGACCGGCGTGTAAGGCGGGCGGAAAATGGTGGTGCCGGTTTCGGCGATCCCCTTGCCGGTCATTTCGGCCATCACGGCGAGGGCGGTGACATTGGCCGTCTTGCCTTGGTCGGTCGCCATGCCGAGCGTGGTCCAACGCTTGAGATGCTCGACCGAGCGCATATTCTCCTGGTGCGAAAGCTTGACGTCCTTGACCGTCACATCGTTCTGGAAGTCGATCCAGGCCCGGTGCTTGCCCGGTACATGCCAGAGCGGGCTTAGGTTTGCAGGCGCGTCTTCGGCAGCGGGCAGTTCGGGCAGCGTGGCGGCGATGCCAATTTCGTTCAGGACACGGACAGCAGCTTCCGCGCCTGACACCAGTGCCGCATGAGTCGTGCCCCGGCCCGCTGCCGCACCGGCAACGATCATGCCTGCGGGCAGCTCGGCAGGCGGCACGAAGGTCTGCTGCGAGTCGTTCCAGACCGGACGGCCGCGATGATGCGAGGCGAGATGCACGTTCGGGTTCCAGCCGCCCGACACGCCGAGCGCGCCGCACGCGATCCATTCCGTGCTGCCGCCGCGCGTGACTTCGATCGAGCGCAGGCCCAGCCGCCCCTTGGAGCCGCTGACAATGGCATCGCTGATGACGCGATACTGTCCCTTTGCTTCGACTCCGGCCCGTGAGTCCACGACTGCCGCGATCTCGACGCCGCGTGCGAGTAGGTCGAGCGCCGTGCGGTGGCCGTCATCATTGTTGGTGAAGATCGCAACGCGCTTGGCGGGGCTGACCGCCCAGCGATTGGCATAGGCGCGCAAGGCACCGCCCAGCATGATGCCAGGCCGGTCATTGTCCATGAACGGGATGTGCCGCTCGGTGGCGCCTGCCGCCAACATGGTGCGCTTGGCCGTGATGCGCCAAAGCGTCTGGCGCGGGCAGATGCCGGGGTTGGCACGGTAATCTGAAACGCGCTCGACCGCACCATAGACGCCATGGTCGAACGCGCCGAACACCGTGGTGCGAGGAAGAATGCGCAAATTAGGCAGGCACGCGAACTCTGCTACGACCGCTGCGATCCATTCGGTGGCGGGCCGGTCGTCCAGCGAATGGCTCTCGGCAAGCAGCCGCCCGCCCAGGTGATAGTCCTCATCGGCAAGGATGACTTGGGCCCCGCCCCGCGCGGCGGTCAGCGCTGCGGCAAGGCCTGCCGCACCCGCGCCGACCACGAGCAGGTCACAATGCAGGAACCCTTTGTCGTAAGCGTCGGGATCGGCTTCCATTGAGAGCCTACCCAAACCCGCCGCGCGGCGGATCGCCGGCTCGTAGAGCTTTTCCCAGAAGGCGCGCGGCCACATGAAGGTTTTGTAGTAGAAGCCTGCCGTGAGGAAGTTTGCGAAAAGCTCATTGACCGCCATCGCGTCGAAGCGGAGCGAAGGCCAGCGGTTCTGGCTCTGCGCTTCGAGCGCGTCGAAGAGCTCCGCCATCGTGGCGCGCGTATTGGGCTCGCGGCGCGCGCCGCTGCGCAATTCCACCAGCGCGTTCGGCTCCTCGGAGCCCGCCGCGATTAGCCCGCGCGGACGGTGATATTTGAACGACCGGCCCATCAGCAGCACATCGTTGGCCAGCAATGCCGAAGCGAGCGTGTCGCCGGGATGGCCGGCATAGCTCTTGCCATCGAAGATGAAGCGAAGCGTGCGGCTGCGGTCGATCAGGCCGCCGGATAGTCTCATGCTGGGTCTCCCCTTTCGCGCGGGCTCCGGCTGCGAAGCGCGACGTCGCGGGCGAGTTCCGCGCCCAAGATCTCGTGCGTCACCGTGTTGCGCGTCACAACAAGCCAGGATCGGTCGCCCTGTTCATGGAACCACAATTCGCGGTGCACGCCCGCCGGGTTCTCACGCAGATAGACGTAAGAGAAGAACGCGTCCCCCGCTTTCTCCGCCAGGCCGTCGGGGCGGTCGAGGAGCGAGGCATCGCCGAGATAGGAAAACTCCTGCGCATCGCGCAGGCCGAGAAGGGGGTGGGGTATCAGCATGGCTGGCCTCAATGCAGGTTCGGCTGGGCACCTGCGCCCTTTTCGTCGATCACATAACCCCGCGCGAAGCGATCCAGCCGATAGGCGGCAGCCGTTTCGTGGGGGCGGTCGGTGGCGAGCAGTTGGGCGAAGGCGTAGCCGGAAGCGGGCGTCGCCTTGAAGCCGCCATAGCACCAGCCGGCATTGAGATAGAGCCCCTCGATCGGCGTGCGGTCGATGATGGGCGAACCATCCATCGACATGTCCATGATGCCGCCCCATAGGCGTAAGAGTCGCGCGCGCCCGATCATTGGCATCAGCGCCATGCCGCCTTCGGCGACATCTTCGATAACGGGCAGATTGCCACGCTGAGCATAGGAATTGTAGCCGTCGATGTCGCCACCGAAAACCAGGCCGCCTTTGTCGGACTGGCTGACATAAAAGTGACCTGCGCCGAAAGTAATGACGTTTGGAATGGTGGGCTTGAGCCCTTCGGACACAAAGGCTTGGAGGACATGGCTCTCGATCGGCAGCTGCCCCATTCCCGCCTGCGCCATCACGCGGCTGGTGGAGCCCGCCACGGCCACGCCGACCTTGTTTGCGCCAATATATCCGCGCGAGGTCTCGACGCCCTTCAGGTGTCCGTTCTCGATACGGAACCCCGTCACTTCGCAGTTCTGGATGAGATCGACGCCGGCCCGGTCGGCGCCCCGAGCGTAGCCCCAAGCGACGCCGTCATGGCGCGCGGTGCCGCCACGGCGTTGCAGAAGGCCGCCCTTCACGGGAAAGCGCGCATTGTCGAAATTTAGGAACGGCACCATCCCGCGCAACGCGTCACGTTCCAGAAGCTCGGCATCTGCACCTGCCAGGATCGCTGCATTGCCGCGCCGGCGATAAGCATCGCGTTGGCCGTCCGTGTGGAACAGGTTGACGATGCCGCGCTGGCTGACCATCGCATTGAAGTTGAACTCCTGCTCCAGATTCTCCCAAAGCTTCATCGAGAATTCGTAGAAAGGCTCGTTGCCGGGCAGCAGATAGTTCGAGCGAATGATGGTGGTGTTGCGCCCGATATTGCCTGAACCGAGCCAGCCTTTCTCGAGCACGGCGATGCGCGACTGCTTGAACGTGTTCGCAAGGTAATAGGCCGTCGCCAGACCGTGCCCGCCACCGCCGACGATCAAATAATCATAGAAGGCTTGCGGCTCGGGATTGCGCCAGAGCGGACGCCAGCCCTTATGGCCGGTGAGGGTTTCCCTGATAACACGAAGCGCTGAGAAACGCATAAGAACACTTTCGGCAACATCATTGCGTTCGCCTTAATCGCATGGACGCTCAAATCGCGCGTATCTAAATTAGACACATAGTGTACTATTCAGGACATGAGATCGTCCCACCACCCCCGTCGCTTCGGTTTCTTTCTGTGCGACGGCTATGCATTGATGTCGGCCGCCGCCGCCGTCGAACCCTTGCGCGCGGCCAACCTACTGGCCGGGCGAACGCTATACGAATTGCTTCTGTTTTCCGATCTAGGCGGCAAGGCTCGGTCTTCGGTCGGCAGCTGGTTCGATACCGCGCCGATAAGTGAATCCGCGTCGGAGCTCGACATCCTGTTCGTGGTCGCGGGCGGCGATCCGCTCAATGTCGATACCGAACGACTGTCAGGCTTTCTGCGAAGGCTCTCCGTGCAGGGCGTGGCACTCGGCGGAATTTCGGGTGGGGCCGCGATCCTGCATAAAGCAGGGCTCTTAGAGAGGCGTCGTTTTACCATCCACTGGAAGCATTATGATGCGCTTCGCATCAGCGCGCCCGATGCCTTGATGGAACGGCGGCTGTTCGTGATCGACCGCGACCGTTTCACCTGCGCAGGCGGCTCTGCACCTTTAGACATGATGCACGCTTTGATTGCCGCCCATCACGGCGCGAGCCTGGCGCGCGAAGTGAGCGACTGGTTCATTCATACCAGTCTGCGCCCGGCTGAAGATCCCCAGCGCCTGGATGCAATATCGAAATATGGCGTACACCATCCAGCACTTATTGCCATGATCGCCTTGATGGAAGATCACATCGCCGATCCCATGAGTCTGCCGCAACTCGCCACACTGTCGGGTATCGGCGAACGCCAGCTGGAACGGCTGTGCAAGACGCAGCTCGATCAGTCCGTCATGCAATTCTACCGGGTATTGCGACTGTCCAAAGCGGTCGATCTTCTGCGCCAGACCACCCTTACAGTCACCGAGGTGGCGTTGGCGACCGGCTTTTCCAACAATGCCCATTTCGCTCGCGCTTACCGGCAGCATTATGGGACTTCGCCAACGCAGGAGAGGCGCCCGACTGTGAAACGCGAGCCGACGATACCGTTAGCCAGCATGTCATAGAACAGGTCGCCGATCTGCGACGAACGAGTGCGCCCCTTTTGCTATTCCAGAAATAAGCCCGAACGATCGCCCCCTGACCCCTGCAGCCGCCACCAACGGAACTGGCTCACCCAACTAACCGCTACGGGTCGCCGACGCCGATCTCTTCGCACCGTTTCGCAACGTAGGCGTCGAGTTCTTCGGCAATAGCGGGATCAAGTTTCGGTTCTTCGTATTCGGCAAGTGCCCGCTGCCACAGCGCCGTTGCGCGGTCGAGCGCATCATGCGCTCCCGCTTCGAGCCACGCGCCATGATTGCTCCAGTCGGAAAGCATGGGGTGGTAGAAGGCGCTCTCATAACGCGCCATCGTGTGCTCCGCCCCGAAAAAATGCCCGCCCGATGGCACGCTCGCCATCGCCGCAAGTCCCAATGCCTCTTCCGAGCAATCGAGCGGCTGCAGGATCTCCATCATGTTCTGCAGTATCTCGACGTCGAGAATGAGCTTCTCATAGGACGCCGTCAGCCCGCCTTCGAGCCAGCCTGCGGCATGATAGATCAGATTCGCACCCCCCAGGATGGCGCCCCATGTGGCGTTGACCGTCTCGTAGGCCGCCTGGAGGTCCACTGCGTTTGAGGCATTGCTGTTGGAGCTCCGGTACGGCAGCCCATAGCGCCGCGCTAGTTGCCCAGAGATCAGATTGGCCCGCGTGTTTTCCGGCGTCCCGAAGGCGGGAGCGCCCGAGCGCATGTCGACGTTCGAGGTGAAGGCCCCGTACATCACCGGCGCGCCGGGATTGACGAGTTGCGTGAGAACGACGCCGAACAGCGCCTCTGCATTCTGTTGCGCGAGAGCGGCGGCGAGCGTCACCGGCGTCATCGCTCCCATCAGGGTAAACGGAGTAATGGTGACAGGCTGCCCCAGCTCGCACATGGCAATCAGCCCGTCGCCCATAGCTTGATCGAAGAGCCGTGGCGAATTCACCGAGATGATGGTAGTCACACCTGGCTCGCGCTTCATCTCGTCAAGCGACACCCCGCGCGCGATGGCCATCATCTTTACGCCGTCAAGTGCACGACCCCGTCCAATGGCTGTGCAGTGATAGCTTCGATCGCTGTAAGTGAGGTTGGCGCGGTAGCAATCGAGATGCCGGGAATTGGCAGGAAGCTCCTGCGGTGAGGCCACCTGGTTGCCTATCATGTGAATGGCGTTGAAGTGGTGCGCCAGCCGGATGAAATTCTCGTAGTCGCGCAAGTTTCCAGAGCGCCGACCATTCACCCGATCATGCACATTGGGCGGCCCCGCCACGAGACCGAACACCACATTGCTATCGCCGAACAACAGTTTCCGCGCCGGGTTACGGGAGGTGAGCGTGAAGCGGCGAGGCGTCGTCTTCAACGCCGCGCTGACTATGCTCTCGTCAATTCGGATGATCTTTTCAGACCGGTCCACCTTCGCCCCAGCCCTTTCAAACAGTGTCATGATATTCTCTGCCATGACACGGATGCCAAGCTCCGACAGCACTCGCATCGAACAAATATGGATCGCCTCGATTTGCTCAGGCGTCGCAGCATTCACTGGATCGAAAGGATTCTCGACGACCCGCCAAGGAAGCTGCGAAATTTTTCCTCCGCTGCGTTCTGACTTGCCCCGTCTGCCGCCCGTCCTCCGTTCACTTGACTTCATCGCAGATCCCTTCCTTCCGGAGGCGAAAATCTTTCATAACAGAACGAAATATAACTCAATAGCAATTACCGCGACCCGGAAGGTAGATTTTCTCACAAAGCTTAGACAAGAACGCGGTAATACTCGGCATTTCGTGTTTAGGCGCATGTAAGCGCGCTGGGCTTCGTTCATCGTATGCTTTGTACCCCCTTTACGAGGCGGCGGCGGCCGTCCTTCTCGAAGCGAGCGCCATCGCGCTGACGTTCAACCGAGGGGGAATGCCCGAACTGTTCTCTATAGCAGGCGCAGAAGTAGGAGCTGGTACAGAAGCCCGTCGCGATCGCGATATCCACATTGGCCAGGCCGGTATGGAGAAGCAGATCCCTCGCTTGTTCTAGCCGCAGGGTCTTGTAGTACCGTGCGGGAGTCTGACCCGTATGGCGCTGAAACATTCTTTCGAGATTGCGTACGCTCAAGCCAACCTTTCGCGCGATCTCGGTGTTGCTTAGCGGGTTCTCGAAGTTCTGCCTCATCAGACCCGCGGCTTGACCGAGTTGCGGCGGTAGTGTGTCCAGGCGCACCGAGCTACCCGAGCGCTGTTCAACGCTTCCGGTTCGGATCCGATCAACTTGAAACTGATTGGCGATGGAGCGGGCGAGGACATCGCCGTGGTCCTCGGCGATGATGTGAAGCATCAAATCGAGCCCCGCCGTTCCGCCCGCGCAGGTGTAACGGTTCTTGTCGATGACGTAGAGCTCGTTACTGAGCTGAATGTAGGGAAACTCCTCGCGGAAAGCCGGCTGCCCCTCCCAGTGAAGCGTGCACCGCGCATCGTTTAGCAAATTGGCTCGCGCAAGAAAGACGGTCCCCATGGACAGTGCCCCCATCCGGCATCCTTCGCGAGAGCGCCGGTTCAGAATGACGTTGAGGCGTGTCTGATCTTTTGCGACAAGCGTCATGCCGGCGCAGACAAAAAGATAGGCGGGCGGCTTCGACAGGCCAAAGCGCTCATCGACATTAACAGAAATGCCATTCGAAGCATTGGCCGCCGCGCCGTCTTCCGACGAGAAACTCCAGCGATAGGCCTCAAAGCTGAGCAACCGGTTAGCCGCCCGTAACGGCTCGATGGCGCTGCTCACGGACATCATGGAGAAGCCGTCGAGCAACATGAACTCGACGTGCTGAGGACAATCTTGCGTGCCCTTGCCGGTGATCAGCATCACCTCCCGATCAAAGAGAAAGCTGGGCACAAGTCCTGGCTTTCGCATCTTCGGCTTAGACTGGTCAGCTCCAAGGATATGGGCTGTTCGAGACGGGGTGCAGTTCGCCCGCCGCGTAGCGGCCCAGACGAAACGGCTCGAGCAGCGAGGATTTGTTTCCGATCACCTCTTCCGCGACCAGCGCGCCGACACCGATCATCTTGTAGCCGTGATTCGAGTCTGCGATCATGTAGACGTTCTCGCGAAACGCTTCGAAGACCGGGAAGCTGTCAGGCGTGAAGCAACCGATGCCTCCTGAAGGCTCCTTGTGATATTGAGGCATTGTGCCTTCAAAACGCTTGTGGCAGTGCGCCAGCGCCGACACCCACATATGGGCGAATTCAGGGCTTGAAACAAATTCTGGCGAGGCGGGGCCATAAGGATCAATCTGGACCTGATCGACTGGAGTGTCGACCTTGTAGGGCATCGCACCGCCCTGGATCCCGCCGAAATTGAAATCGGGCTTGTAGTAGATACCCCACATGCTCTCAGTGATGATGCTGCCATCAACGGTGGAATAGAGTGGGGCGTCAGTATCGACATGCATCACCGGCGGCATCCTGCCGTCGTTGGTTTTGAACGCGTCCGGTTCGACACCGAGCACGCCTTCCTCAAGCTGCCAGAAGCGCCACATCGGAATGCCGTCATGCAGCTCACCATCCTTGCTCTTGATTGTCACAGTATCAGGCAATTCGGCCATCTTCCAGAAATCGCGAACCCAGGGGCCAGCGCCGACCACGAGATAGTCGCAGGCGATATGTCCGCGATCGGTATCGACGCCGTTCACGGCCGAACTCGCTCCATTGGCGAAGGTCATGCCTTTGACGGTGACGCCGGTGAGGATTCGCACTCCTTCGTTCTCGGCCTTCTTCGCCAGCGCATAGATGGCGGCAGCATTGTGAGCGTAGCCACCCTTCTTCTCGTGCAGCACCGAGGTGATATTCTTCGCCTGCCAGTCGGAAAACAAGCTCTTCATATAGGCATCGGACTCTTTGGCGCCTTCCACGAAGATCGATTCATAGCCGATCGCCTTCTGCTGCTCGTAGATTGAACGCACGTCATCGCGCATCGATTCCGAGCTGATCTGCATGTAGCCGACGGCGTTATACTGGTAAACCTTCGCATCGCTTTCCCAGACGCTAACCGAATGGGCCATCAGCTCGCGCATTGCGGGCTGGAAATAGTTGTTGCGAACGACACCGCAGGCAATACCCGATGCGCCGGCGGCGATTCCACTCTTGTCGATGACAACGATGTCGCTTCCGCTTCCCTTCCGGGTCCGCTTGAGCGCCTGTGCAAGGTGGTAGGCCGTCGAAAGGCCGTGAATGCCGGCGCCGATAATGAGATACGGGGCTGCCGTAGGGAACGCCATGGTCGATCATCTCCAGTTTGTCAGCCGGCCACTTTTCGCCTGGCTGTCCATGTTCGACATAATCATCCAGCTTTTCACACAGGATATCGGAAAAACGGCAGCCCGCACCAAAAAACCGGCGGCTGGGACGGTGAATTGAAAATTCTCGAACCGCGGCGTTCCTGGGCTTCGCCGTGGGCGTCGTTCGTCCTGTGTGAAGTTGCGATCGGCTGGCGTTTTTCGGCTTCATCTCGAAATCTCTGAGTGGAACCCCTCGCGAGGTAGTCGATGTGCAATTCGAAAGTAGCCTGCTTTAACAGAAGGCGAGGGGAGCCCCACACCTTGTACTTCGGCTATTTTTGCAAAACATTTCGATCTGCCGTCGTTCATCGCCCTGTATCCTTGCCCGCCGTGTTACTTCCATGATCTGGCCATCGAGCTTTCGCTTGGTCGTGCGATTGCGGGTAGTGGCGTGCGTCTCCGCCGAGTCGATAGGCAGGAACGCAGCGTCGGCTGGCGTCGGACAGCGAACGGGCGCGCATTCCCGCAAGCCAATCCCGACATGATATACACATGGTTGCGAACTTAATCGTGTCAGACGCCGTTCGAATTCGCGTGTGGTAGCGTCATATAGGGCAGTCCTGAAATAAGGCCTAAGTCTCCGCCTCCTGGGTGGCCACGCCGCAAGGTGACCCATGATCTTCCTGCCAATGTCGATCGATAAGCCTGGGGTCACCGCCACGCAGAAGCTCCTCGCTCCTATTGACGCGGAAGGTCCGAAGTCGTTCTTCTGCTGACCAATGGCGCTGACAAACCGGTATTCGCGCTGAACACCGGAGACATTTGGCGCTGACCGAAGGGCAAGCCGGAGTCGCGAGTCTGGTCGTACCGTGCTCCATCAGGAATTGCCGTCCGACATGCGCGTCGTCAATAATCATCCAGCATGGCCCCCGGGATCTAATGAGCAGCCTACCTTGCGAGAACGCATCGTGGTAACCTTTCGCGAAAGCCCGGCCGCCCGCTGCAATAAAAAAGATCGACTTTGTGGGTGAACAAGCTCAGCCCATCTTTCGAAGCACGCGATTTCATAAAGTACGCGCATGCCGTATCTTCCACGCGCCGCGTAGGGATAAACCCCGTTGTACATACAGGCGATTGTGGCGCCCCCTAAAGATCGTGCTTTTGGGGAACGCTCGTGTTCGGTGGTCCGCTGTGCCACCGTCAGCCGCGTGATCACCGCGGGCGAGAGGGTCCGCACCTCCTTCTGAGCAGGGTGCCAGAGCGTGCTGAACCCGGCCGTCCAAACGTCGCGAAGGTAAATAACGGGGAGCGGTGCATCCAGGCTTCGCGCCCGGTGCCCCCAAATGGATCGACGAGGAAAAACGGATGCGTTGCGCTTCACCGTTCGCGCCGCGGTCCAAGACCTTCACCCTGCTGACCGCCCCGCCCCGATCCCTGTCTGCATGCTGAGCGACGGTGCTGACCAATCCCACGATCGACATGCTGCCTCTGACCTACCGGAGTCCATCTGTAGCGGTGCACTTTCACCAAATCTGCCTATTCAAAATACCAAGGGGCAAGCTTACTCAAAGCAAATGGCTACTCAGTCCAACGAGCAATCCACATGGCGCCGGCCATGAAAGATCGCCGGCGCGCTATAATGATGATGGCTGTTTTTTACCCCAGGAGTTCTGCAGCGATCCCGAGATCTACCAGGCTGATGTTGGCTCTCAGTCGTGCCGGGTGCGAGCTCCCCTATCCAAGAGATCTCATCACCATGTAGATCGACACCGCCCTTCATGCCGACAGCAATTCGCAGCGCGACAGGAAGAAAATAAGACATGCACGTAATCAGCCTCCTGAATTCCAGCATGTTCGACGTAAGCGCATTTGGTGCAGATCGCGATCACCTGCTTTTACGACGTAAAGCCAACTCGTCGGGCTGAGCATAAGATCTATCCGGAGATATACGCTCTGCATTCGGGCAAGGGACATGGTGCCCATGCGGCATTCGACTTTTGGCCTCAACGGCGCGAAAAGATCCTAACGGGCGATCCACGCACCGTGCTGGATGCCATCAACGACTGCGGCATCACTCGGCTCGCTGTGCCCGAAGGCGGACCACGGGAGATAGAACACCGGCCGAAGGAAGAGGACGCGGCCCTAGACCGTATCGTCACGGCAGTTGCCTATTCGCCAAGTGGCCGCGTCGGGCGCCCCGATTTTTCCATTTTTGGCCTCGACAGGCGCACTGAGTACAACCCGAGCCGCGTATTGCGCTCGGGAATCGTTCCTCAGCCGGCCTCCAACCAAGGAGCGGTACCGATCAAGGAAGCCGACCCCAGCTTCCGAAACTGGCTGTTGGCTAGGGAGAGCGACATCAGCGAAGAGGAGCGCTTAGCCGCCGAACGACGGCGAGACTCCATTCGAAATGAACAGGGTCTTGTGGCCGAAAGCTACCGTTTCATCTCTGTGATCGATGCGTTGAAGCGTCTTTAATGGGCTTAACGGTCTTATATATTCCCCTGGTCTCAATGGGCGGCTCGATTTCCGCTGACCCAGAAACTGAGTGTCGGGGGCCGGTCCGTCAACTTAACGCAGACTTGACTTGCCGGAGCGTCGCCGACTAGCGACAGCACGCACCGGTCAAATGCCTCTGGATTAAACCGGATGCTGCAAACGAGAACATCAAGCGGGCGGTTATAGTTGCCTTGAGCCACCCACACGCAACAGACATATTTCGGCTGGACTGTTCGCGACATCGCCCTCCAGGTAACCGGCGTAGTGCAGCTTGAAGCAGTCTTTCGCTGGCCGCTCAACCAGGCATCGGCGGTCGTGGAGCAACGTCAGCGGCGGTGCAGCAGCAAGATTTTCCCGGCGATTGAAACAATCATCGGCAACCAGATATCGCGCGTTTCGCCGCCACCGTATATCCCGGCCACGATGCCTCGCTCACCCGCACGTTCAAGGTCTTTGCCAACGGTCAGAATCGCCGTGTCCCTCGTCATCAAGCGCCAGATGCGCCGGCGTTTCTCCATCGAGCCTGTGATCGGCTAGGGCAAGACCGAGCACCGAATAGGCGCAACGACCTTATTGGCCAGCCACGCGAAGTTGCGATCGGCTGACGTTTTTCCAACACCGCTTCATTTCGAAATCGGCAATTTGGATGGATATCCTTCCACTGCGAGGTAGCCCGATGAGCAATCCACGAGTCGCCGGCCATGAACAGAAGATCCGCGAAGCGCTGGCGCTTTGTGCTGATGGCTATTCGTTACCTCAGGAGTTCTATAGCGATCCCGATATTTACCGGGCAGATGTCGAGGCAGTTTTCTTCAAGGAGTGGCTGTTCGTCGCGCCCGAATGCGAGCTACCCGATCCGGGAGATTTCGTCACCGTGCAGATCGACACCACATCCGTCGTCGTCCTCAGGGATCAAGAGGGCGAGTTGCGTGCCTTCCACAATTCCTGCCGTCATCGCGGCTCACGCCTGTGCAGCGAGCATCGCGGCAACAAGGCACGTCTGGTTTGCCCCTATCACCAGTGGACTTACGATCTGGACGGCCAGCTGCTTGCGACACGCTATATGAGCAAGGATTTCGATCCGTCCAAATTTCCCCTCAAGTCGGTCCACGTCCAGACACTGGAAGGGCTGGTCTATATCTGTTTGGCCGACGAGGCGCCGGACTTCGAGTCCTTCAGGAAAGCCGCCTCGCCGTACATCGCGCCGCATGAGCCGCGCCGCACCAAAGTCGCCTACGAGTCGGTGATCGTAGAGGAAGCGAACTGGAAGCTCGTGATCGAAAATAACCGCGAATGCTATCATTGCGGCGGTGCGCATCCCGAACTGCTGGTTTCCCTAGTCGAAATGGCATTGCCGGACGACGCGCGCTTCGGCGAAGAGTTCGAGATCATGCAGCAGAAGGCGCGCGACTGGGATGCGCTCGGCCTGCCTCATGCGCCGGTCGATGGCGGTCTCGAGTTTCGCTGCATCCGCCTGCCCTTTCGGAAGGGGGCCATTTCTATGACTTTGGATGGTAAACTTGCCTGCCGCAAGCTGCTAGGCGAACTGACAGTTCCCGATCTTGGATCAGTGCGGATGTTCCACGTTCCCAACAACTGGAACCATTTCCTGTCCGATCATATCATTGTTTTCCGCGTTCTACCGCTCGGGCCCGATCGCACCGAGGTGCGGACGCTATGGCTGGTGCATGAAGATGCGGTAGAAGGGTGGGACTACGAGCCGGAGGAGCTTTCAGAAGTATGGCGGGTCACCAACGACCAGGATCGCCTGCTCGCCGAAGAGAACCATAGGGGCATCAAGGCTGCTGGCTACGAGCCCGGTCGCTATTCCGAAGTGGCCGAGTTCATGGTGCTGAACTTCATCAAATGGTACCGCCAACAGTTATCTAACCAGTTCGACGGGTCGCAGGACTGTCTGATGGCGGCGGAGTAAACAATCTATGGAGCATCACGCGAGCCTTGCGCCGCGGGCCTTCCCGAAGCCCGGCGTGCCCGTTTTCGAACCGGACGATCTGCGTCTTGTGCTTGTTGCTCGGCGCGCGGAAACGGCTAACGTCACAACTTACTTTTTTGAAGCTATCCGCCAAGATGGGCAGACCTTCCGCCATCATCCGGGCCAGTCCCTGTCACTTACTCTGCCTTCAGGAAGCAATCTATTCCAGCGCAGCTTCACAATCGCGTCGGGCGGCATGGGCGGCAACTGCATCGAACTGACCATCAAGACCGGTGCGCAGGCGCAAGCGACGCTCTGGATGCACAGATATCTGCACATCGGCGATACGCTCGCTGCCCGTGGCCCATTTGGACGTTTCAGTCTAGTGCATGCGCCAAAGGCGCCGCTGTTGCTGGTGGGCGCGGGCAGCGGAATGACGCCGATAATGTCGATGCTTCGCTGGCTTCGGGTGCGTGCAGACACGCTCGATACTACATTGGTGCAGCTGGCGCGCTCATGCGCTGATGAGCTTTTCGGCGACGAGATCGGTGCCATGGCAGACGCCATGCCCAACCTCTCTGTTCATCTCTGTTTGTCTCGGCCGGATAAAACATGGACGGGTTTGTCGGGCCGGATCACCCGCCCCATGCTGCGCGGAATCGTGCCCGACATGGCGCGGCGCGTTGCTTTCTGTTGCGGCCCCGAACCTGTGATGAAGGCGACGCGGGCGATCTATCTTGCAGAGGGCGGCGTCGAAAACGCGTTCGTCACAGAGACCTTTGGCGGTGCGGAGCACGACGCTGCCTCGCGTCGACGACAGGTTGCCATGCATCCCGCTGTTCGTCCAGTGGAAACACTCTCCCGAATGAATCTGTCTGTTCCCACACCTATCGACAAAGGGGCATGGTGCCCGGCCCCGCGCATGCACGAGAGGGCAAAACCTGCATCAGCGCCGGGTCCTTCCAGCGAAGATTTGATGATCGGTTTTAGGGACAAGAATTTTCCCGCCAAGCCAGGCCAGTCGGTCGTTGCCGCCGCAGCCGCGAGTGGGCTACGTATTCCGACCGGCTGTGGCCAAGGTTCTTGCGGCACCTGCCGCGTCCGTCTCATGAGCGGCCAAGTCGACATGCACGACCAAGGCGGTATTAGCCGGCGTGACAAAGCGGTTGGCTATATCCTCGCTTGTTGCTCCTATCCATTAAGCGACCTTGAACTGGGGAATGACCTCGCGGGTTCAAATCAGGCCGGTGTGGTATCTCCGCCGTCAGCGTCCTCAAAATAGTCGGGGATCGACAGAGAAGGTTCCTGTCGACGATTACGGGCTCAGCGATGCCGTCCGAGCGCTCGGCTTCGACTGTTATGCCTATCTGAACATCCAACCGGTATGTGCCTACTCGGTGTCTAACTACGCGAATGAGTGGCCGCAGCGCTATTTCGAATGCAACTACAAGGATATCGATCCAGTCGTCAGAACTGCACGGGCAAAAATGGAGGCGTTCGCGTGGGCACCCGAGCGCCCGAAGAAGCTATCCTTCCGAGTTCGCGCCCTTTATGCTGAGGAAGGTAACTTCGGCATCCGGTTGGGGATTGCGATCCCAATACGCACGGCCTTTGGTCACATGTCTATGTTGACGGTCGCATCGCACAAGACGTCATTGTCGCTGGGGCGTGACATCGATCAGCTTGCGGCGGTAACGGCCTCCAGGAGCCAAGTGCGCTGTCGCCGAAGATCGGTCGCGATCTTTAAGGCCACGCCACTTGACGACGACCAGCAGCTCTACACGCTCTCTGGTGTGGCGCCGATCAGCATCAGCATGCATTCGGCATGGTCCCCCGCCTGGAGATAAACCCGGTCCCCCTACACATAGACATAATGGCGCGCCGAAAGATCGCGCTTTTGCCAACGCTCGCGTTCGGTGGTCCACTCTGCCGTCAGCCGCGTGATCACCGAGGGCGAGAGGGTCGGCACCTCCTTCCCGAGCAGGGCTGCCAGAGCGTGCTGAAACCCGGCCGTCCAAACGTCGCGCAGGTAAAGAATGGGGAGCAGCGCGTCCAGACTTCGTGTCCGGCGCCCCCAGGGATCGACGAGGAAAAACGGATGCGTTGCGCTTCACCGTTCCCGCCGCGGTCCCGGACCTTCACCCTGCTGACGGCACGGCGCCGATCCCCGTCTGGATGCTCCGCTCAACAATCCTGACCAATCGCACGATCGACATGCTGCGCGACCTCGATCTGACCCCTTACAAATGACCGGTGTCCATCTGTAGTGGTTCACTTTCACCAAATCTGTCTATTCATTATCAATGGAGTGAGCTTACCAATATGACTATTCGGATGGGTTCCGTCTCGCTTTCGCATAGGGAGGGAAAATGGCTAAGCATGTG
>NZ_JHQR01000133.1 GCF_014843825.1 Mesorhizobium silamurunense | reverse complement strand
CCGCCGCCCCTTGACCCATTAGAGAACGAAACCGGTTGGTCGAAAAGCAAAGCCCGCGGGATTGCTCCCGCGGGCTTCTGTCCTGAAATAGGCGGCTTGGCTCAGCCGTGCGCGAGCACGGCCAACAGCAGCAGGGCCACGATGTTGGTGATCTTGATCGCCGGGTTGACGGCAGGGCCGGCGGTGTCCTTGTAGGGATCGCCGACGGTGTCGCCGGTGACGGAGGCCTTGTGCGCCTCGGAACCCTTCAAGTGCTTGACGCCGTCCTTGTCGGTGAAGCCGTCCTCAAACGACTTCTTTGCGTTGTCCCAGGCGCCGCCGCCGGAGGTCATCGAGATGGCGACGAACAGCCCGTTGACGATAACGCCGAGCAGCGAGGCGCCGAGCGCGGCGAAGGCCGAGGCCTTCGAGCCCGAGATCAAGAGCACGCCGAAATAGACGACGAGCGGCGCCAGCACCGGCAGCAGCGACGGGATGATCATTTCCCGGATCGCAGCCTTGGTCAGCAGGTCAACCGCACGCGCGTAGTTCGGCTTCGACGTGCCGGCCATGATGCCCGGATCTTCCCGGAACTGCCTGCGTACCTCTTCGACAATCGAGCCGGCCGCGCGGCCGACGGCCGTCATGGCGATGCCGCCGAACAGGTACGGGATCAGGCCGCCGAAGATCAGGCCGGCGACGACGTAAGGGTTGGAGAGGTCGAAGGAGACCGCACCCATGCCCTGGAAGTAAGGGAACTTGTCGCCATTGGCGGCAAAGAATTTCAGGTCGTTCGAGTAGGCGGCGAACAGCACCAGTGCGCCGAGACCGGCTGAGCCGATGGCATAGCCCTTGGTCACTGCCTTGGTGGTGTTGCCGACGGCGTCGAGCGCGTCGGTGGATTGACGAACTTCCTTGGGCAGACCGGCCATTTCGGCAATGCCGCCGGCATTGTCGGTGACCGGGCCGAAAGCGTCGAGCGCCACGATCATGCCGGCGAGGCCGAGCATGGTGGTAACGGCGATCGCGGTGCCGAAAAGGCCGGCGAGCTGGTAGGTGGCGATGATGCCGCCGACGATGACGATCGCCGGCAAAGCGGTCGATTCCAGCGAGACCGCCAGGCCCTGGATGACGTTGGTTCCGTGGCCGGTCACCGACGCCTGGGCGATCGAATTCACCGGCCGCTTGTTGGTGCCGGTATAGTATTCGGTGATCACCACGATGAGCCCGGTCACAGCCAGGCCGATCAGCCCGCAGATGAACAGGTTCTTGCCGGTGACGGCGACGCCGGCGACCGTGCCGATCTCGCCCCAGCCCAGCACCGCCGACGTGGCGATTGCGAGGCCTACGATCGACAGCAGGCCGGTGACGATCAGACCCTTGTAGAGCGCGCCCATGATCGAGCCGTTGGACCCCAACTTGACGAAGAAGGTGCCGACGATCGAGGTCAGGATGCAAGCGCCGCAGATGGCGAGCGGATAGAGCATCGCCGCACCCAGCACGGCAGTGCCGCCGAAGAAGATGGAGGCCAGAACCATGGTGGCGACGACGGTGACGGCATAGGTCTCGAACAGATCGGCGGCCATGCCGGCGCAGTCGCCGACATTGTCGCCGACATTGTCGGCGATGGTGGCCGGGTTGCGCGGATCATCCTCCGGAATACCGGCCTCGACCTTGCCGACGAGGTCGCCGCCGACGTCGGCGCCCTTGGTGAAGATGCCGCCGCCGAGACGGGCGAAGATCGAGATCAGCGAAGCGCCGAAACCGAGCGAGACCAGCGCGTCGATGACGACGCGGTCATTGGGCTGAAGGCCCATGGGCCCCGTCAGGATGAAGTAGTAGATCGAGACGCCGAGCAGGGCGAGGCCGGCGACCAGCATGCCGGTGATGGCGCCGGACTTGAAGGCGATGTCAAGGCCGGCGGCGAGGCTGTTGGAAGCAGCCTGCGCGGTGCGCACATTGGCGCGCACCGAGACATGCATACCGATGAAGCCGGCAGCGCCCGAGAGCACGGCGCCGATCAGGAAGCCGATCGCCGAGGTGATGGAGAGCAGCCACCAAGCAAGCAGGAGCACGACGATGCCGACAACGGCGATGGTGGTGTACTGGCGCGCTAAGTAGGCCTGGGCGCCTTCGCGAATGGCGGCGGAGATTTCCTGCATGCGCTGGTTGCCCTGATCGGACGCAAGGACCGAACGTGTCGCCCAGATGGCGTATAGAACTGACAGCAAGCCGCAGGCGATGACGGCGGTAATGATGGTCATTGCCGGATTTTCCTCGATTGATGGCCCAAAAGAACCCCTCCCTGGGCCGTTGGATCGGGTGTGAATGCCGCCAAGCGGAATCCACCCCTTGGCTGCGGTGTATGCGAAACAGGGCTCGGAACGTCAAGATATTGTTCGGTTTTTGCCCGGCTTTCGCCCGAAAGACGAAGACGGCGACTCACCGGCAGGCGCCGCCGTGCTTTTAGATCGATTGAAATGACGTACCGTAAATCAGCCAGCGCGCAAGTCGCCGTCGGGCTGGATGACGAAAATCAGCACTATTCTGCTTCCCGCCCCATGCGGCGCGCGGCGTAGCGCTCGATCGCCGACAGGCCGTCATAGATCAGCACCGCAAGCGCCGCGACGATCAGGCCGCCCTGCAGCACGAAGGCCAGGTTGTTCGAGATCAGGCCGGCGATGATCACCTCGCCCAGCGTCTTGGCCGCCACCGTGGAGCCGATAGTGGCGGTGGCGAGGCTGATGACCACGGAAAGCCGGATACCGCCGAGGATCACCGGGGCGCTGAGCGGCAATTCGACCTTCATCAGCCTTTGCCAGCCGGTCATGCCGGCGCCGCGCGCGGCTTCCATCACGTTGCCGGGCAGCGTGGTGAGCGCGGTCAGTGCGTTCTCGAAAATCGGTAGCAGCCCATAAAGGAAGAGCGCGATCAGTGTCGGCTTCTCGCCGAAGCCGACCGCCGGCACGGCGAGCGCCAGCACCGCGACCGGCGGAAAAGTCTGGCCGATGTTGACCAGGCTGCGCGACAGCGGCAGGAACTCGGCGCCGGCGGGCCGGGTGACCAGGATGGCGAGCGCGACGGCGACGATCGTCGCGGCAACCGTGGCGACCAGCACAGTCCTCAGATGCAGCAATGTCAGCGTCAGCAGGCTGCCCTGGTTGTAGATTGCAGGCGCGCCGTTCTCGGTCAGTGGCCTGAGCAACGGCTCGAACCAGCCCGGGCTGGCGATGAAGACCACCAGCAGCACCAGAAGCGCCAGCCTCAACAACGCGGGCAGCCAGGCCCTCATGCGGGCCTCGCGCGTTTCACCAGCCCTTCAACGGTGACGCGTCCGAGCGGCTTGCCGTCAGCACCCTTCACAGGCAGTGCCGGACGGCCTGTCCACAGAAGCTCGGCCAACGCGTCGCGCTGGCTGGCGTCGCCGGGGATCGCCTCGCCCTCGGCGCCGCCGGGCTCCACGGCATCGCGCACACGGCCGAGCGACAGGAGCCGGAACGGCCGCTCGCTGGAGCCGACCAGGGTTTCGACGAAGCCATTTGCGGGCCTTGCCAGGATCTCCGCCGGTCTAGCGTATTGCAGCAGCTTTCCGGCATCCATGACGGCGATCTTGTCGCCCATATGCACCGCCTCCTCCATGTCGTGGGTGACGAGGACGATGGTGGTGCCGAAGCGCTTCTGGATCGCCAGCAGATCCTCCTGCGCCTTGGTGCGGATGATCGGGTCGAGCGCGCCGAACGGCTCGTCCATCAGAAGTACGTTGGGCTCGGCGGCGAGCGCGCGGGCAACGCCGACACGCTGCTGTTGGCCGCCGGAGAGCTCATGCGGATAGCGCGGACCATAGGCCTGCGGATCGAGCTGGTAGAGCGTCATCAATTCTTCGACGCGCGCCTTGATGCGGTCCTTGTCCCAGCCGAGCAGAAGCGGCACGGTGCCGATGTTCTGCGCCACCGTGCGGTGCGGGAACAGGCCATGGCCCTGGATGGCATAACCGATGCTGCGGCGCAGTTGGTACCCGGGCAGCGAGCGATTGTCGGCGCCGTCGAGCTTGATCACTCCGGCAGTCGGCTCGACCAGCCGGTTGATCATCCTGAGCAGCGTCGTCTTGCCGGAGCCGGAGGTGCCGACGATCACGGCGATGGTACGCGGCTCCACGATCATCGAGACATCGTCGACGACAGCCGTTCCGTTGTAGCGCTTGGTGATGCCTTCGATCTCGATCATTCGGAGTCTGCCCTGCGCTTGGTGGAGGTCATTTCGATGACCGCGTCGAGGATAATCGCGGCTGCAAAGGCCAGCGCCACGGTGGGCACGGCGCCGAGCAGCACAAGGTCCATCGCCGTCTGGCCGACGCCCTGGAAGACGAAGACGCCAAAACCGCCGCCGCCGATCAGCGCCGCGATGGTGGCAAGGCCGATGTTCTGCACCAGAACGATGCGGATGCCGGTCAGGATCACCGGGAAGGCGAGTGGGAACTCGACATCGAACAGGCGCTGCCGGTCGGTCATGCCCATGCCGCGGGCGGCATCGTTGGCTGCGCGGGGCACACCGGCAAGGCCGACCACGGTGTTCGCCACAACCGGCAGCAGCGAGTACAGAAACAGCGCGACGAAGGCCGGCGCGGTGCCGATGCCCCTGATGCCGGCCGCCGCCGCGCCCGGCACATGCGCGGCGATCCAGCCGAGCGGCGCGATCAGCAGGCCGAACAGCGCTATCGACGGGATGGTCTGGATGATGTTGAGCACATTCAGCACCCCTGCCCGCAGCGCCTCGACGCGGTGGCAGAGGATGCCAAGCGGAACGCCGGCGACCACCGCAGCTGCCAGCGAGCCGAGCGCCAGCGTGATGTGCTTGGAGCCCTCCGCCCAGAAACTGTCGGCGCGGCTGGCATATTCCTTGAGAATGGAAAGGCTGTCCCAGCTTCCCGAAACGAGCAGCGCGCCGATGGCGAGCGCAGCGACGGCAAGAACGCCGACGCGGGCCGATGGCGAGAGGTCCAGCCTGGTGAGCACATCGGCCAAAAGCAGCGTGAAGGCGAAGATCAGCAGCCAGAAACCCGAGGCCGGCGCGATACGGGCGAAGGTGTTGCCGGCGGGCGTCAGGAGGCCGCCGGCAACGCCGATCAGGATGGCGAGGGCTGCAAGAGTAATCACGCTGGCGGCGAGCCTCAGAACAAGCGGCGTCCTCAATAGCGCGACAATGCCGCCAATGATCAATATCGCCAGCAGCAGGGTGCCAAGCGCCGCGGGCAGCGCTTCGAGTACCGAGCGCGCCTGTCCCGGCACGATGCGGTTGGCGCGGAACGTGGCGAAGGGTGCCGCGAAGGCGGCGTAGGCAACGATCGCGGCGATCACCACGCCGAGCTTGTCGAAGCGCAGGGTCATGACCGCCCCTCAAGAGAGGAGATCAGCGACTTTCCAGGCAGCAGCCACTCTTTGGAGATTTGCGAAAGGCGACGCGAGATCTGATCTCCCCCCTTGCGGGGGAGATGGCCGGCAGGCCGGAGGGGCGTGGGAAGGATCGCCAGCTTTCGAATTTCAGCTCGCCTGCCGAGACATCTCCCGGGGGCGTAGCTGCGATAAGTCGATAGGTCGGCGGGACAGCACCCCCCCTCTGTCCTGCCGGACATCTCCCTCGTAAGGGGGGAGATCAGCAGCTCCACCGGCCCCACCATTCCAACCCGCACTTGTGCCGCGATCTCTGTCTGTTACTTCAGGAAGCCGTTCTTCTTGAGGAAATCTTCCGCTACCCCCTTCGCCGGCTCACCACCCAGTTGGACGCGGCCGTTGAGCTGTTGCAGCGTGACGAGGTCGAGCTTGGCGAAGACCGGCTTCAGCAGCGTATCGATTTCCGGATGTTCCTTCAGCACCTGCTCGCGGATGATCGGCGCCGGCTGATAGACCGGCTGCACATTCTTGTCGTCCTGGAGCACGACAAGGCCAGAGGGCTGGATGCCGCCGTCGGTGCCGTAGACCATGGCTGCGTTGGCGCCGTTGGTCTGGTTGGCGGCGGCGGCGATGGTCGCGGCCGTGTCGCCGCCGGAAAGCGTGATCAACTGGTCCGGCTTCAGCTTGAAGCCGTAAGTGGTCTGGAAGGCAGGGAGCGCCGCCGCCGAATTGACGAACTCGGCCGAAGCGGCAAGCACGACCTTGCCACCGCCCGAGACGTATTTGCCGAAATCCGACAGGGTGGTGAGCTTGTTCTCGTCGGTCACCTCTTTGCGCAGCGCGATCGCCCAGGTGTTGTTGGCCGGCGACGGCGACAGCCAGACGATCTTGTTGGCATCATAGTCGAGCTTCTTGGCGGTCTCGTAGGCCTTTGCGGCATCTTTCCAGATCGGATCGTCCGCCTTCTGGAAGAAGAAGGCGGCGTTGCCGGTATATTCGGGATAAATGTCGATCTCGCCGGCGGTGATCGCCTTGCGCACCACGGGCGTCGCGCCAAGCTGGATGCGGTCGGTGGTCTTGATGTTGTTGGCGTTCAAGACCAGCTGGATGATGTTGCCGAGCACACCACCCTCGGTGTCGATCTTCGAGGAGACAACGACCTGCGCATTCGCAGAGGCTGCGGTGATGCCGAGCGCGATCGCTGCTACGGCGAGCTTTCCGATTGAAAACATTGTGAAAATCCCTTGCTGTGAACCGAGAGGTCGATGGCCGCATATGAGCATGGCTTTAACACGCCGTCGGGGCACACGGTTTCATAACTAGCGAGACGCGCGCAATAATTTTGTTCCCGGCGCAACTGGCGCGCAGCGCCGGGTCCTGACAGCGTAATGTCAGTTAGCGCTGCGCAAGCCTGGCAGCCTCAAGGCGCCGAGCGCCAGGAAGCAGAGCACGACAACCGGGAACACGACCCAGTTCAGCATGGTCCAACCCCAGGCATTGTAGATCGCGCCCGACATCAGCGAAGCAAAGGCAACGGAGCCGAACAGAACGAAGTCGTGGAAGCCCTGCACCTTGCCTTTTTCGGATGGATGGTAGCTCGCGGCGACCATGGCGGTGGCGCCGATGAAGCTGAAGTTCCAGCCGAGGCCGAGCAGGATCAGCGCCGTCCAGAACTGCCATAGCGCAAGGCCTGAAAGCGCCACCACGGCACAGCCTATGAGCAGGACCAACCCGATGGCGACGATGCGCTCGGCGCCGAAGCGGTGGATCAGCGAGCCGGTGAAGAAGCTCGGCCCGAACATCGCCATGACATGCCAGGAAATGCCGAGCGTCGCGTCGTCCATCGACAGGCCGCAGCCGACCATGGCGAGCGGCGCTCCGGTCATGACGAAGCTCATCAGCGCGTAGCTGCCGACGGCGCAGAACAGTGCCGCGACAAAGCGCGGCTGGGTGGCGATCTCAGCCAGCGGGCGGGCATCGCCGCCGGCGGCCTCACTGGCGCTGCTCGTGCGCCTGGACGTATGCAGGAAGGAAAGGATGATCGCGCCGAGGGCGGCCAGTATGAGGATCGATGCAAAGGATCCGGCAAACATCACCGGCGCCAGCAATTCACGGGTGTAGATGACGATCTGCGGCCCGAGGATGGCGGTGACGATGCCGCCCGCCAGCACGAAGGAAATGGCGCGCGCCTTGAATTCCGGCGGCGCGTTGTCGGCGGCGGCGAAGCGGAACTGCTGGACGAAGGCGCCGCCGACACCGATCACGCCGAGACCGAAAGCAAACAGCCAGAAGCTCGACTGAAACAGCGCCATCGTCGCGATCAGGCCGCCGAGCGCGGTGATGACGGTGCCGGTCATGAAGCCGCCGCGGTGGCCGAGCCGGCGGATGATGGCGGCGGCCGGCAACGCG
>NZ_JHQR01000131.1 GCF_014843825.1 Mesorhizobium silamurunense | reverse complement strand
ACCTGGGCGAGGCCGCCGCCGGCCGCACCACCCTTCATGCCGAAATTCGGGCCGAGCGAGGCTTCGCGGATGCAGACGATCGCCTTCTTGCCGATGCGGTTGAGGCCGTCGCCGAGGCCGACCGTGGTCGTCGTCTTGCCTTCGCCGGCCGGCGTCGGGTTGATGGCGGTGACCAGGATCAGCTTGCCGTCCTTGTTGCCCTTCACCGACTTGATGAACTCGGCCGAGACCTTTGCCTTGTCGTGGCCATAGGGCAAAAGGTGCTCGTTCGGGATGCCGATCTTGGCGCCGATCTCCTGGATCGGTCTCTTCTTGGCGGCGCGCGCGATCTCGATGTCAGACTTCACTTCGGCCATGACGGCTTTCCTCTGGATTGGGCAGTGGAAGGGAGGGGTTCTATCATTCGTGCATGCTCGAAACGCCGCCCGGACGCAAGGGCATGTTCTAACCCTGTCGCAGTGACGGCGTCAACTTTCATGCAACTATGTTTCCTGCAAAGAAATAAATTGCTGTTCCCGGTCGACCTTCTAGGGGTCTTCGGCGCCCGGTCGTTGCGCCGTATAGAAGCCAGAGCGAATGTCGCTCCGCCGTCTCAAAACAGCCGCGCAATGCACGGAATGCGACAGACGCGACGGCGCAAATCCGCCAGCGCCCGGCCGTGGCCGCAGCGTTACTGGCTGAGCACGTTGCTGATCTCGACCATGTTGGAGCGCACGCGCAGGATATAGAAGCCCATGGTCGTCAGGTGCGTCGGCAAGAGCCAGCCGTCCTCACGGCCATTGGCGATGATGAAGGGCTGGATGCGCAGCGCCGAGACGAACTGCGCGTCCATCGTGTCCCACAAATTCTGCAGGTGCTTTTCCTTGATCACGTCGTCGAAATCGGCCTGAGCGCCCTTCATCAGGCCGTAATAGCCGTAGAGTTGGCCATAGGCGAACCAGAAGCGGTCGTCGGCGCGGAAGTCGAACCAGCCAGCGTTGTGGTTTTCCGCGCGCTCCTTGAGGATAGCCGAGGTCGAGCCGATGTCGGACGAGATGCGGTCGATATATTGCTTCAGATTGTCGGCACGGGCATCGAATGTCGCCTGGCAGGTGGCCAGCCTTGCGTTGAAGGAGCGCAGCTTGCGCACGGCGTCACGATAGTAGCTCGGCGTCGGCGTCTTGGGGCCGAACGGGTTCAAGCCGAAATACCAGGTCTCCTCGTCGAACTGCAGATTGCCGCGCGCATCCTGGAGGTCGGCGTCGATCTGCGAGGTCGTACGTACGCGCCCCAGATTGTCGGCGAGCTCGGTCGCCGTGCGCCGCACCGCCTGGTTGATGCCGCGCTGGAAGGAGGCCTTGTTGTCCATCCAGGGCGTATGGTCCCAGTCGATACCGAACAGGCCCAGCTTGTAGAGGATCATCGACGAGATCCAGGCATTCTGGTTGACGTTGAAGTCGGTAAGGTCCGCCGCCACCTGGGCGATCGCCGAATTGCCACAGGTCTTGGCGGTGTCGGTACCGGCGCCGGCCGAAACCTGCTCTCCCGCGGAAATGCCACGCTTCTCGAAGGTATATTTGTCGATGTAGTTCGGGTTGAAATTATTCCACCACTGGGTGGCGTAGAAGAAATTGGCGTAAAGGCCGATGAGCACCAGCAGGGCGAGGCCGACAACGGCCTTCAGGATCCAGCCGCGCTGCCCATACCAGCGGCCGACCCACATGAACGGCCACAGGATGATGCCGACGAGGAGGCCGATGCCGCGACCGATCCACTGGAAGATCTGGGTGAAGAAACTCACGATCGGATCAAGCATGGCTCTCTTCACCCCTCAGTCAGTCAAGCCGTAAAGGCGTGCGCGGAACGCCGCCTTGTCCTTCAAATATGTGGTTTTCAGAACGTCCACAACATGCGATCGCCAAGCGTCGCTGAAGTCGTCGAAGTCTTTGTAGAAACCCGGTTTATTGAAGACGTAGCGTGAGACGAAGTCCTGCGGCACGAAATCCGAGATCAGCTGGTTGGTGAGCCAGGCATCGGGATGATCGGGCTTGGCGCGCACGACCAGGAAGCGCTGGCGCGGCGGCACATCTTCCAGCTTCAGGTGGCCGAACTGGGCGATCTCGCGCTTGGCGGCGTTGAGGAACGGGAAATTACCGTCGCTGGCGATCAGGTCGGCATGGCCGTGGATCCAGGTCTGCAGCCAGACCTTGTCGACGTCCGTCAGGTTGCGGTTGGGTTCGGCGTCGCGGATCAGCGCCCGCACCACCATCTCGGCGCGATGCTCGAGATAGCCCGAAGCCTCGATCCAGGAGGCGCGCGGCAGTTCTAGTCGGCCGGTCGTAGCGAGGAATTTGAACACCTTGTCGGCGTCGTTGATCGAGAGGTAGCTTACCTGCCAGGGCCGCGAGCGGCGGAATCCTGGGGCCGCCGGATCGCAGATCACCGTCGTCATATCAGGATCGACAAAGACGTAGAGCCCGCCGAAATGGCTGGTCCAGTAGGCATTGTGGCGGAAGATCACTTGGTCGGGCACCAGCGCGTTCTCGCGGATGTCGCCGCAGACCTTGGCGAGATCGACCATGCGCTCGAGCATGGCGTTATCGCGCCAGGCGTCGGGCTCTTGCTTGAGCCGGTCCACCAGCTTGCCGAGCTCGGCCGCCTTGCCCAGCACGTCTTCCGCCGACAGCACCTTGAACTCGACCTGGTTGATCGACAGCAAATCCTCGATGTCGTTGACCTTGGGAACGGAGTCCTCGATCTCGCCGTAGATGACGTCCTTGATGGTCAGCGCGTCGATTGCGCGCTGGTTCTTGGACATGAATTCGAACATCAGCTGCGAGGTGTTTGAGAAGGCGGTGTGCACCACCGGCAGGTCGATCTGTGACGGCGTCAGGATGATGAAGCGGCGGTTGACCTCGTTGGGATCGAGATAGTCGTAGTCGCCGCACTCCTCGGCCACCTCGGGCGAGAAGCCGGTGCGGTCGATCTGGAAGCTCTTCAACTTGGTGGGCTCGAGGCCGAAGGCGACGAGCGCCTTGTTGTAGCGCTGGATGAGATGCGGCTCGTCGACTGCGAGCAGCCGGCCATAGATCAGCTCGTTGTCGCGCAGGAGGTCGGGTTTCTTGGCGTTTTTCACCCTTCCTTCTCCCCGTTTACGGGGAGAAGGTGCCCGAAGGGCGGGTGAGGGGCGCGGACTCCCCTTCTCCCCTTGTGGGAGAAGATGGATCGGCGCGAAGCGCCGAGACGGATGAGGGGTGTTGGCCGGAGTGCCGTCGGTGCCAAGCTGGAGCACCCCTCATCCGTCGCCTTCGGCGACACCTTCTCCCACAAGGGGAGAAGGGGGCGTTGGCGCAACTCAAGCATTCCACAAACCCTTCTTCTTCAGCTCCTCCATCTCGCGCGCCGCGCGTTCGCGGAGCCGTGCGTCGCGCAAGAGCTTCTCCACCGCAGCATCGTCGGACTTGTCGGAGTAGCGGAATTCGGAATCGGCGTAGCGGTTGATCTCCTGCATGACCATGTCCATCGAGAACGGCCCGCGCAGTTCCTCGATCATCGCCTTCTTGTCGTCGTAGCTCTTGTGCATGAAGGCTTCCGGCTTCTCGAACCAGTCGTCCGGCAGCTCGATGTCCATGGCGCGCATCTTGATGGCGTCGGTGACATTCTTGATGGCGCGGCCGGTGAAGCGCGGCTCGGCGTCCTTGATCATGTGCAGGTAGGTGCCGATATCGGCCATGGTCTTCGGCGCGCCGTTCTCCTTCATGTAGCGCTCATAGACCTTCATCAGCCCGTCTTCCTGCGGCTTCTCGTGCTCCTCATAGGCTTCGGCCACGGCACGCTGGATCTCCTGCGCGGCATAGAGCTCGTGATCGCCCAGCGGGATCTTGTGGTTCTTGCCGGCAAGCAGCACGAAGATGTCGATGTAGTCATCGCGGGTCTGTGGGCCGTCGACCAGCCAGCGGGCGCCGGCGCGCTGGCGCAGCGCATCGTCGACGTTCTCGGGATAGTTGGAAAACATGCCGAAGGAGCAGTTGCCGCGCACCACGGTGGAAGCGCCGGCAAAAGCATCCATCAACACGCCGGTGATTTCCTGCTGGCCGGCCGACGCGCGGTCGTCGGAGCGGCGCGCCGCCACCTGGTCGATGTCGTCAATGGTGCCGAAGCCGATGGCGCGCGGGTTGAGCACATTGTTGATGAACTGACGGCAGTTCTGGCCGGACTTGCCCTGGTAGGACGAGATCTGGTCGACGCCGAAATTCTCGTAGGCGAAGGGATAGCCGGCAACCTGGCAGTAGCCGTTGACAAGGCCGGCGATCATCTGGATCAGCGTCGTCTTGCCGGTGCCGGGAGCGCCGTCGCCGATGAAGGTGAACAGGAAGCCGCCGAGCTCGACGAAGGGGTTCAGCTCGCGTTCGAAATCATAGGCCATCAGCATCTTGGCCAGCCTGACGGACTGGAATTTGGCGATGTGGTTGCCGACGACCTCTTCCGGCTTCTTGAAGGTCATTACCAAAGGTTTCGAGCGTTTGCCGGGCGCGACGTCGAAGCCGTCGAGGGTGAAGTCGTCGACGTCGATGCGGATATGCGCGTTCTCGAACGGGCCGATGCCATCGAAGCGGCCTTTTCGCGCGAGCAGTCCGTCGATGGCGACACGGGCGAAAGCACGCGCCCGCGTCATCAGGTCGGCATCGTCCTTCGAGCCGGCAATCGCCTTGTCGAGGCCGGCCACGATCGACTTCACCGCGTCCTGCGGCGTGTCGAACAGGAAGTCGGGTTCGGGACTATCGTTCGGCGCCTCGCCGTCGCTGTCGATCAGCTGATAGAGATAGGAGGCGAGGCTGAAGGCGGAAACATAGGCCGACGCCGACAAAAGCTTCTTGAAAGTTGCTGCCTCGTCGCCTTCGAGCGGCGCGCGCGCATTCTTCGCCTGCAGACCTTCGAGGTCGGAACCCTCGGCGAAGACATCCGCTATGGCAAGCGCGATCGCCAAGCCGCGCCGGGCCCGGAAGAGCAGCATGTGCTGAGGAATGGTCATCAACTGGTCGTCGGGATGGATCGCCGCCACCGTCTTCGTCAGCTCGACCTCGCGCGTGCGGCGCACCGAGCCGACCGAGACGGTCGAAACGAAACGGCGGTTGGTGCCGGCGAGCGCGGTGCCGGACTCGCGCGAGGGATCTTCCAGCACGACGATGCGGGTGATGAAGCTTTGCGCGGTGGCGCGGTGCTTTTCGATTGCCGCTTCCGAGATCGTGGTCAGCCCGGTGTCCATGAAGGATGCTCCGCGGTTGAAATCAGACGTCGCTGATGACCTGTCCGTTGGACAGGATGTGGACCTTGTAGCCGGAAAAGATCTTCTGCGCCTCGCCGGCGGCGTAGAGCGCCTGGTAGGCCTCGTGCGGGATCAGCGCGTGGTTCTCGTAGCTCGATACGCCCTGGCGCGCCGCTTCGAGGTCGTCGGTGTTGATGAAGAATTCCTGCGTCGTCTTCTCGCTGGAGAACAGGCCCTTGCGACCGGGCTTCTCGGACTTGGAAAAGACTTCCTGGATGGTCCATGTGAGCAGCCAGGCATTCTCCGGTTTGCGCACCTTGGTGAGCACCTCCGTCACCGTCGAATTGTTTTCGGTGATGCCGGCCGAATAAAAAGGACCGAGCACGACGCGGCGGAGCTGCTTGGGATGCAGCGGCTCGAAATCCTTGTCGAGATTGACCGCGATGGTCGCCGGCGACAGCGTGTAGGCCGAATTCTTCTCGGTGAAATCGTCGAAGCGGTGGGCAAGCTCGGGGTTGAGCAGGCCGTCGACGGGAAGCGGAATGTCGACCCGCTCGTTGAGGTTGCCGTTGGCGTCGACGAGCTGGCGCACCATGCTCTCGGAAGAGTCCTCGACCGTCACCATATAGACCAGCGGCAGGTTGGCGCTGCCGTCGAACGAGGCCCAGTGTACGAGGTAATAGGGCCGCATGGTCTTCGGATTGACCGAGACTTTGGCCGTCTGCGCCAGGATGAAGGGACCGAAGGTCGCCTCGCTCTTGACGTCCTCCAGATAGAGCCGCTCGGCCATCGACTTCTGAAGTGCGGCGGGAAACTCCTTATGGCGCAGGATGAAGTCGGCCATCTCCTCGCGCAGCTCGCCGGCCTGCGGGATGTTGGCGAGCCGAGCATCGGCCTGACGGCGGTCGTTCTCCAGCTCGAGCAGATTCTGGAACACAGGATAGCCGCTGTCGGCGCGCGAAATGCGGAACGTATCCACGTAGCCCAGCCGGTTGCGCCAGCAGGCAAAGGACTTGTCCAGCCGGGCGATGTATTCGGCGACGATCCTGGCGACGATGCCGTGCCGGTAGAGCGGCGAGCGGTCGTCGCGCATGAACACTTCCAGCCCGCTTAGCGCTGCGGTGATGGCGGAGAAATAGCGTGCCGCCGCTTCATTTTCGGGAGTCATGATACTGCCCTGAAGAATGCCGGCACGCCGCCTACGACTGCACGTAGTTGGCGGAATTGTGCTTCTTCATCACCTCGTCGAAGCGACGGGCGAAGGCGTCGTCGGCGAGCTTCTTGCGGCGTTGGATGTCGGCGCTGGCCACCATGTTCTTCTCGTGCATTTCCAAGAGATCGCCGATGTGCTTCTGCGAGGCGGCGCCGATGCCGGCCATCGTCTCTTCGGCCGTGTTGTCGACCTGGCTGCCCAGCGTGTTGATTTTGTGGGCGACGTCCTGCTGGGCGGCCGTCTTCAGCGAGTCTTCCAGCGCCTTGTAGAGGACGATGCGCTGCTCGGTGTCGATGGCCAGCTTGTTGATCAGCGTCGACTGCGCGGCGATCTGGTTGTTGAGGGAGTCCACAAACGTCTGGAACATCGAGGTGTAGCGCTCCAGCGTCTGGCTTTCGGCCAGCAGCTCCTGCTCCTTGGCCTGTTTCTCGTTGTATTCCGTCGCCATCTTCGAACGCTCGCCTTCGAGCTGGGTGCGCTCCTTCTGGCTGGTCGAAGCGGCGATCTTGTTCTCGATATCGAGCAGCATCGGATTGAGCTCCTCGATGCGCTTCTGGACCGTCTCGAGATTGGCCACGGTTGTCTTGCGGCGCTCGATCACCTGCGACAGGCTGGTTTCCGAGGTCTTGTAGCGCTGGTCGAGGATCTGCTTCTGCGCCTTGAGGATACCGACGATGGTGTCCGATTTCGCGAGTAGCTCCTGCAGATTGCCGGCGAGCGACATGTTGCGCACGCGATCGGTGCGCATGCGCTGCTTGCGCTGGGCCGAGAACACGCCGACGAAGTTTTCCCAGCCGGTGTAGTTCTTCATGCTCTCGAATTCGGCGCCGAAGACGTTGGTGGCGTCTTCCAGCCCGATGATCAGGTCGGCGATGTTGCCTTCCATCACCTTCTGCTGCTTCAGCACGTCTTCGATACGGGCGTTCTCGATGTCGAAATTGGCGTCGCCGATCTTCTTGTCGGCCTGGGCGAGCGTGTCGAGCACGGTGCCGGACTGCTCGATCTTGGTGCGCATGTCCTCAACGACCTGCTTGGTCTTGGCAATTTCGGCATCGAAATTCTGCAACGTCGCCATAGGGGCCTCCCGCTTCGGCATCCGGTTTCGTGTCGCACGTGGCGGCGAATATATGTGGGGCCTCAAGGGATTGAAAGAAGGAAGACAAGGAGAAGCGCCAAAACAAAAGAATTGGTTAGGCCCTTGAAAGACAAGGCGAGCATGCTCACGGCGCGAGTAATGCGCTTGGCCTTAAAACAGCTTTAGCTTATACGTAACCGGGG
>NZ_JHQR01000132.1 GCF_014843825.1 Mesorhizobium silamurunense | reverse complement strand
GTCACCGCGTCGGCGGCGCGAGCACCGGAAACTGCGATCAGGGCCGCAACTGAGCCGAGAACAAGACCCTTAATGTTATTCTGGCGCGCTGCGTCTCGACGCAGCCCTTCAGTCAAAGTCTTCAGTGGCTCTGGGTAACTCACCACGTCTGAGCCAATCGCCATAGTCATCTCCGCTTGTTGTGGGGGCAGACCGTCACAACGGCTTCCAAAGTTGACTGAGCAAGTGACGTGCCATCCTGAAGACGTCGCCGCACGCTGACACTCAAGTTGCCGGCGCACCTTCGTCGCGCTTCCTTCTTTTTTGCTTTGAGGGACAAACTGAGCACGAAACGCAAACGTTTCGGATGTGGTTCGTTTGGCCGATTGCCGACAATTTCGGTGAACAGCGACAGTTTTTGGTTGCCATGAAACCTCGAGATTGAGACATCATGCGGCGGCACCGCCTCTGTAGTCAGGTGAGACGCCCACTGACGCCGACATATTCACGAGCGAAGGTCGGGCGTCCGGCTCTTGGAGCATGCCCAGGCCGTAAGCGTCATCGTTAGGGCGGCCACGCCTCGCCTCTTCGAAGGTGGTCATGGTCCCGTGCACCAGCTTGCCAGTCAGTCCGGACAAATTGATTTCGCAAGCCTCAGAAGATTTACACGGACCGTTGTAAAAAGCCTCTGAATCGGAAGCCGTGCATGGCCCGTTCTGTTTTTGCAGCAGCGCATGCGAATTCTCGGCGCGATTGGTACGGCGTGATGCGTTGAGCTGCCAATCTACCCCTTGCCGGGGAGATCGGATGTAGCGGGCGTTTTCGGCGGTCGCCGACGAAATGCGACAGCGCGGTCGCACAGGCGTCACTTAAGGCGCCTCACCGGCGCCCTATACGGGGCAAGAGGAGGTCCCCGTGAAACCGGACAGTCACAACGAAGGGCAGCGCGCCATCATGACGTCAGGCCCAGAATTCCCGGACGATTTTCGTGCTCGGCTGGTCAACCTCTTCCAGTGGCGCCGGGACGTCAGGCGATTGAAGCCGGCGCCGCTTCCCGAAGGCGCGCTCGAGCGGCTGCTCGACCTCGCCAGTATCGCGCCCTCCGTCGGACTGAGCCAGCCCTGGCGTTTCGTCGCGCCGCAACGCCGTCAGGGCCTGCTTCGAGCGCTGCAACGCGGAAGCGCTGGCATCTTTCGCGGGCGAACGCGCAGCACTCTATGTGCGCCTGAAGCTTGCCGGCCTGACCGAGGCGCCTTGCCAGTTTTTTTGCCGTCTTCGCCGACCGCACAACCGGGCAAGGGCATGGGCTGGGTCTCGATCCTCAATTCGGCCGAGATGGCGGCGATCCTGGACACGCCGCCCGGTGGCGGAAGTAGGCATCGAAGACGCCGTCCTTGTCGGTCAGCCGGAAGGCGACGAGCTTGCCGGCGAAAACCAAACGGTGTGCGCGATGATCTCGGCGGGAAGCCGATGGCGCTTGTTGCTGACAGCCAGGCGTTCATACCCTCGCCATCCACCCGAGACTGATCGGCGATTAGCGTAACATCGCCCGCGTCAGCAATGGCGTTGGCGAAATACAAATTTCGCGCTGAAAGCGAACGGATTGACATAGCGCAGAGACACAGGAGAGCGCAGCGGTAAGGATGATGGTTATCAACATGGGATGGTAACTGTTGCAGACCTCAATCCTGACAAAATATCGCGAGGCCCACCTGCCTTGGTACACCATCTATCCGACTGTGCCGGAGTTCTCCGCAGCGATCGGTGCCGAGGCTTATGAGGAATGGCTCAGGGACCTACCGGCTGATGATCCGGTGTCACTCTATTCTCCACGTTCCGTTCTGCCGGTCGATGT
>NZ_JHQR01000009.1 GCF_014843825.1 Mesorhizobium silamurunense | reverse complement strand
TCCGCCGCCCGTCGCCTCATGGGATCTTTATCGGGACGCGCCAGAGGCCCAGGAGGCAAGGGCCATGGCGAACCGCACGGTCGAAGTCTTCATGCAGGAGACGCTGCCTGCGGCTTCGGATCCTGTTCGCGACCTGGCCGGAGAGCTGATCATCGAGACGCTCAGCGCTGTGGGAGCGGATTTTTCGGCAAATCCGCGCACGTCAGCCGAGATCGAAACCTATTCCGATGCGCTCGCCGACATGTTTTGCGCCTATCTCAGAAGCCTGGGATACCAAGGGTAGGCAGAAAGAGGATTACTCCGCCGCCGGCGCCAGCGCCCTGACGCGCGCCATCATCGAGCGCAGGACGGCCGGCTTCAGCGGCTTGTTGACCACCGGAATATCGAGGTTGCCTGCGGCCGTGCGCACCTCGCTGGAACGGTCGGCGGTGACCAATACGCAAGGCAGGTCCTGGCCGTAGGCGGCGCGCAGCCTGTGAATCGCGTCGAGCCCGGTGCCGCCGTCGAGATGGTAGTCGGCAAGCACCACATCCGGCCTCACCGCGCTGGGGCGCATGAGGTCTGCCGATCCCGAAGCGGTCTCGACGCTGCAGCCCCAGCCTTCGAGCAGCAGCCGCATGCCGTCGAGGATGCGCGCGTCGTTGTCGATGCACAGCACATTGAGTCCGGCAAGTGAGGATGCCGCGCGCGTCGGCGCCTTCCCGACCTCGCGCGGCGGCGCCGCGATCGCCGCAATCGGCAGGATGACCGAAAAGCGCGTGCCCTTGCCCGGATTGGAGAAGATGCGGATTTCAAGCCTCAGCACCCTGGCGATGCGATCGACGATGGAAAGGCCGAGACCGAGGCCTTCGGCTTCGCGCGCGCCTTCGTCCAGCCGCGTGAATTCGTGGAAGACGGTGTTCAATTTGTCGCCGGCAATGCCGATGCCGGTGTCGATCACCTGGATCTCGGCCAGCTCGCCGCGCCGCCTGACACCCACCAGTATGCGACCGTCGCGCGTGTATTTGATCGCGTTGGAAACCAGATTCTGGATCAGCCGGCGAAGCAGATTGCGGTCGGTCATGACGCCAAGCGAGGACGGCATGATTTTCAGCCCGAGCTTCTTTTCGGCGGCGAGCGGGCGAAAATCGTTGCCGATCTGGCCAAGCAGCCCGCCGAGGCTGAAGGCGGTGTCCTCGGGCTTCAACGCGCCGGCGTCGAGCCGCGAGATGTCGAGCACCGCGCCGAGGATGGTCTCGACCGACTCCAAAGAGGATTCGATGTTGATGGCGGCCTTGCCGGCTCGACCCTTGCCGGCTTTTTCGATCAGCGACGAGCAATAGAGCCGGGCGGCATTCAGCGGCTGCAGGATGTCGTGGCCGGCGGCGGCGAGGAAGCGCGTCTTGCTGAGGTTGGCTTCCTCGGCCAGCATCTGCGCCTGCGCCAGCTCCTCGTTGACGCGGGTAAGCTCGGCGGTGCGACTCTTGACCCGCTGCTCCAGCGATTCATTGGCCCGCTTCAGCGCCAGGTCCTGCTCGACGCGGCCGGAAATATCGGCATAGGTGGCGACGATGCCGCCGTCCGGCATCGGGTTGGAGCGCAGCTCCAGGATGCGGCCGCTGGTCCTGAGCTCCATCTGCCACGGGCTGACGAAACTGGTCAGCCGGTTGAGCATCGTCATCCGCTGGTCGGCGGGGATGTCGCCGCGCTCGGCGAGATGGTGGAGAATCTGGTCGAGCGAGACGCCCACCTGGCCCATCTCGTCCGGCAGGTCGAACAGCGCCCGGTATTGCCGATTCCAGCAGATCAGCCGGAAATCCCGGTCGAAGACGGTGATGCCCTGCTCCATCTGGTCGAGCGCGATCTGCAACAGGTCGCGGTTGTGCTGCAGCGCCTCGGTGGCGTCGTCGAGCAGCCGGAAGGCGTCCTTGGAGTCGCGGTCGTTGCGGCGGAAGAGCAGCGACAGGATAAGGCGCGCCGAGGACGAGCCGACGGCGCTCGCCAGCAACTGCTCCGAGAAGCGGATGACGTCCATGCTGGCCTGTTCCTTGCCGTGCAGGGAGACGTTCGCGTTCTTCTCGAAAGACTGGAAGGAGCGCTCGGTGCGCTCGACGCCGAGATAGCGGGAGATCGTGTCCTTGAGGTCGTTGACGGTGACGGCGGTGCGGAAGCGGCGCAGGCTCGGCATCGGGCCCGCCTCGCGCGGCACGAAGATCGCCGCCTGGATGCGTTCCAGCGGCACGGATGCACGGGACAGCGAGCCCAGCACGAAGAACAGCGCGTTGACCGACAGGCTCCACAACACCCCATGGTTCAGCGGCTCGCCGACGGTGCCGAACAGCGCCTGCGGCCTGAGCGCCTCGAAGCCGAACAGACCATGGACGACGATCTCGGTGTCGGAGGCCAGCAGTGAAGGCAGGAGCAGCGTATAGCCCCACACCAGGATGCCGGCGACCATGCCGAGCGCGGCGCCGCGCCCGTTGGCGCGGCGCCAGATCAGCCCGCCGATCAGCGCCGGCGCGAATTGGGCGATCGCGGCAAACGACATCAGCCCGATCGAGGACAGCCGCGCGCTGTTGGTGCTCTCGCGGTAGTAGAGGAAGGCGATGAACAGCATGATGAAGATCGACGCCCGCCTGACGTTCAGGATCAGCGTCGACCAGTCCTCATTGTCGGAAGAAGGGGTCTTGAGCAGCCGGCGCACGAACAGCGGGATGACAAGGTCGTTTGAGATCATGATCGACAGCGCTACGCTCTCGACGATGACCATTGCGGTCGCCGCCGACAGGCCGCCGATGAAGGCGGCCATGGCGAGCACGTCGTGGCCGCTGAACAGCGGCAGCGACAGCACATAGAGGTCGCTGCTGGTCCAGGTACCGACCAGCGACAGCCCGGCAAAGGCGATCGGCAGCACGAACAGGTTGATCGCCACGAGATAGAGCGGGAACACCCAGGTCGCGGTGCGCAGTTCGGCCTCGCTGCGGTTCTCCACGATGGTGACGTAGAATTGGCGCGGCAGCATGAGGATGGCAAAACCGCTGAGGCAGGTCAGCACCAGCCAGGTTGCCAAGGAGGTGCCGTAGCCCATCGCCTGCCGGGCCTGCGCGTTGTCGGCGAGCTTGTCGAACATGTCGCCGGGGCCGCCGAAGACCAGGAAGGTCACCATCAGGCCGATGGCGAGGAAAGCCGCGAGCTTGACCACGGTCTCGACCGCCACCGCCAGCACCAGCCCGTCTTGGTGCTCGGTGGCGTCGGCGTGGCGGGTGCCGAACAGCACCGCAAACAGCGCCAGCAGCATCGCCACCACCAGCGAGATGTCGCTCACAAAAGGATCGAAAGAGGGCGGCGAACCGGTATAGTGCTCGATCATCAGGCTGACCGAGCCGGAGATCGCCTTCAGCTGCAGCGCGATGTAGGGCACGGCGCCGATGGTGGCGATCAGCGTCGCGATCGCGGCGACGGTAAAACTCTTGCCGTAGCGTGCGCCGAGGAAGTCGGCGATCGAGGTGATCTTCTCGCTCTTGGCCAACCGGACGATGCGGTTGAGCAGCGGGAAGCCGAACACGAAGACCAGCACCGGGCCGGTGTAGATGCCGAGGAATTCGAGGCCCCGCTCGGAGGAAAGCCCGACCGAGCCGAAGAAGGTCCAGGAGGTGCAGTAGATGGCGAGGCTGAGCGCATAGATGAAGGGGCGCGCCCGGCCGAGCCCGGCTGCCACCGAGCGCCGGTCGCCGATGCTCGCAATGGCGAAAAGCAGCGTCACATAGGCGATCGCGATGATGACGACGAACCAGCCTTGCACGGTTCGAACTTCCTCCCTGACCGGTCCTCACCCGGTCCGCCCGAGCAATTCCAGGAAAAGTGTGTCGCGGTTTTCCGTCCGGAATTGCGTAAGAACAAATACTTAGAGCGGTCCAGCGTTTCCATCAAACGCTGGACCGGTCTAGACGCAACCACAGCTTGGAGCCCAAGTCCATCGCGGCTTTCGGCGCATATGTGCGCGACGACGCGGCGTGTGACACAAAGCTATGGCTTCGCCCTTTTTCCGGTTTTGCAACCGGGGGGTTTTGTTATTGTGGCTTCGGGTCGGCGCCGGAGAGTCGGGGCGGCAGCGCGGCCTGTCATGGCAAGGAGGGTCGAATGCTGAAAGAATTCCAGGAATTCATTTCCAAGGGCAATGTCATGGACCTGGCCGTCGGCGTCATCATCGGCGCCGCCTTCGGCAAGATCGTCACTTCCCTGGTCGACGACGTCATCATGCCGATCGTCGGTGCGATCTTCGGCGGACTGGACTTCAACAACTACTTCTTCGGACTGTCCTCGAACGTCCACTCGACCTCACTGGCTGAAGCCAAGAAGGAAGGCGCCGTTTTCGCTTATGGCAGCTTCATCACCGCGGTGCTGAACTTCCTCATCCTTGCCTTCATCATCTTCCTGATGGTCAAGGCCGTGAACAATCTGCGCAAGCGGCTGGAGCGCGAGAAGCCCGCCGCCGCTGCAGCACCGCCTCCAGCCGATGTCCAGCTTCTGACTGAAATCCGCGACCTGCTCGCCAAGAAATAATCTCAAGGCGGACACGCTGGACCAAAACCCCGGCCGTTCGCGGCCGGGGTTTTCTGTTTGCGGCTGTCGTAAAAGACGTTAGCAGTCGTGGAAAACCGGACGGATTGTTGCATGACCCTGATCCAGACCTTGCGCACCGAGGCCCGCGCCGCTCCCGAAAGCGGCATTGTCGCCGTCGTCAACCACGGTCGCTTGCGCGAAGGCCTGATCCCGCTCTGGGCCGGCGAGGGCGACCTGCCAACGCCTTCCTTCATCAGCGACGCAGCCGCCCGGGGATTGGCCGCCGGCGAGACCTTCTACACCTGGCAGAAAGGCATTCCCGAGCTCAGGCAAGCGCTCGCCCGCTACTACGCCAGGCATTTCGGAAAACGCTTCGCCGAGGAAGAATTCATCGTCACCGCTTCCGGCATGCACGCCATCCAATTGGCGATCGACGCCATCGCCGGTAGCGGCGACGAGGTGATCTACCTGTCGCCGGCCTGGCCGAATTTCGCCGCCGCCGCCGGCGTTGCCGGCGCTGTTCCGGTTGCGGTCACGCTCGACCAGTCCGGCAATGGCTGGTCCTGCGACATCGACAAGATCGCGTCCGCCGTCACGTCGCGGACGAAGGCGCTGCTCATCAACACGCCCTCGAACCCGACCGGCTGGACCGCCGACAAGGAAACTCTTCAAGCAATCCTCGATCTGGCCCGCGCCCGCAATCTCTGGATCATCGCCGACGAGATCTATGCGCTGTTCCACTATGGCCATGGCCGTGCGCCGTCCTTCCTCGACATCGCCACGGACGAGGACCGCATCCTGTTTGTCAACAGCTTCTCCAAGAACTGGGCGATGACCGGCTGGCGCGTCGGCTGGATCAAGACCCATCCCGCCTTGCAGCAGGTGTTCGAGAACCTGATCCAGTATTCGACTTCGGGCGTCGCGCAGTTCATGCAGCGCGGCGCGGTCGCCGCCCTCGACGAGGGCGACGGCTTCATCGTCGAACAGGTCGAGCGTGCACGCGCCGCGCGCGACCTCGTCTGCGATATCCTGGGCGCAACCGGCAAGGCGCGCTTCACCGTGCCGCAAGGCGCGTTCTACCTGTTCTTCACCGTCGACGGTATCACCGATTCCCGCACCGCCGCCTTCGACATCGTCGACAACGCCAATGTCGGCGTGGCGCCTGGCACGGCCTTCGGCCCCGGCGGCGAGGCCTTCCTCAGGCTATGCTTCCACCGCCGCCTCGATCAGCTCGAGGAAGCGGCGCATCGCCTGGCGAAATGGATGAAGACGGTGTGAGGAGGCGGCTTCACCCGCCTGACTTCGGCACCAGCAGCGGAATGATGCGGTCGCTCTTGGCCACCGCAGGGCGCCCGGAGGCGGCATAGGGGATGCCGAGCGCGTCCCAGGTCTCGACCAGCGCGTCCTGCAGTTCGGCGATCAGCGCGTCCGAATGGAACGGCGTCGGCGTGATGCGCAGCCGCTCGGTGCCGCGCGGCACCGTCGGATAGTTGATCGGCTGGATGTAGATGCCGTGGACGCCGAGCAGGCGGTCGCTCGCCATCTT
>NZ_JHQR01000129.1 GCF_014843825.1 Mesorhizobium silamurunense | reverse complement strand
GCCCCCAGAGAGCTGCCGCGGCCGGCGATCGAGCAGATGGCCGATTTCGAGGATGGCGGCGACCTCGCCGATCTTGGCCTTTCGCCCGGCCTGCGGCGTGCCGCGGATCCAAAGCGGATAGCCGATGTTTTCGGCGACCGTCATCTGCGGATAGAGCGCGTAGCTCTGGAAGACCATGGCGATGTCGCGGTCGCGCGGCTGCAGCCGGGTGACGTCGCGCTCGCCGATGAAGACCTTGCCGGCGGTCGGCATGTCGAGCCCGGCCAGGATGCGCAGCGCCGTCGTCTTGCCGCAGCCCGACGGGCCGAGGAGCGCGAGGAACCTGTGGTCCGGCACAGCGAGGTCGAGCGATCGCAGCACGTTGAGCGCGCCGAAATTCTTGACCACGCTTCTGTACAGGACCGAACTCATCGCCTTCCCCGGCGCCCCATTCTGCCTTCAGCCCTTCCGCTCGTCGACCGTGAACCCGGCCTTTCGGGCGAGGTCGCGCAGGTTGCGATAGCCCATCGTCGCGTAGGTCAGCGGATGGGCCTTGGCCGGATCCTGCTCGGCCTCCACCACCAGCCAACCGGCATAGCCGTGGTCCGCCAGCACTTTCAGCAGCGTCGCATAGTCGATCGCGCCGTCGCCGGGCACGGTGAAGATGCCTTCCATCACCGCGCCCATGAAGCTCATGTCGTTGTCACGTGCCTTCTTCAGCACCGCCGGTCGCACATCCTTGCAATGGACATGGACGACGCGGCCGACATGCCGGCGCAGCAGCTTTTCCGGGTCGCCGCCGGAGAAGGCTGAGTGGCCGGTGTCGTAGAGCAGCCCGACCGCCTCGCCGGTGGTCTTCATAAGCCTGTCGATCTCTTCGTCGGTCTCGACGATGGTGCCCATATGATGATGGAAGGCCATGCCGACGCCGAAGTCTGCAAAACGTTCGGCCAGCCGCGTGATCTTTTCGCCGTAGGGCTTCCACTCATCGGCCGAGAGCTTCGGCCGCTGCGAGATTGGATCGTGGATGGCGCCATGGCGGCCGCGCGAGGTGTCGGCATAGACGACATGTCTGGCGCCGAGGTCGAGCAGCAGCGTCAGATGCGGGCGGATCGCCTCGAACTCTTCGTTCACCTCCCGCTCGCAGATGCGGCCGTCATACCAGCCGGAGACCAGCGCCAGCCCGTAATGGTCGAGGATCGGGCCGAGCGTGCGAGCCTCGCGCGGAAACTTGCCGCCAAGCTCGGTGCCGGCATAGCCCGCGTCCGCGGTTTCGCTGAGGCAGGTCTCGAGCGGCGTGTCGCCGCCGAGCTCCGGCACGTCGTCGTTGGTCCAGGTGATCGGGTTGATGCCAAGTCGGACTGTCGTCATTGCTCGCTTTCCGCCCGCGGCCGAAAAGGCTGCAGGGTGTTCGCTTTCGGGAGGGAAATGGCTTCGGGGCGGGCGATGCAAAGCCCTGCCGTTTTCGTTTGGCGAGACGCCCTCCCAGGCCTTGCCTAAACATGTCTTGCCTCGACGTCTTACCCCCAACGTCATACGGGCAAGTCTACGCCGCTCTGTCTCCATCGCGAGGGCCAGTTTTGCGGAAAATGAAGGAACCAGTTGTGTCCGCCGGCGGCTGTGGCAGGATGGGGGACGAGATGGAAATCTGGAAAACATTGATCGTCGGCGCGAGGCACCCCCCTCTGCCCTGCCGGACATCTCCCCCTCAAGGGGGGAGATCGGACGTCGCGCCGGCTTTCGCCAATCGCAAACATTGCAAGGAGGAGCGAGGCGCCTGAGCTGCCAATCTCCCCCCTTGAGGGGGAGATGTCCGGCAGGACAGAGGGGGGCGCGAAAGAACTCGACCTGGAAGGCGAGCGTGCTCGACATGCGATTGAGGTAGAAACATGCGACTCCACCCCAAACCCCAGGCCTTCCCGCTCGACATGCTGGCGGTGAACCGGGCGAGCGGCGAGCATCTGTCGCGCCAGCTCTACCATGGCCTCGTCGCCATCATCCGCAACCGCGCGCTGGCGCCGGGCTCGGAGCTGCCTTCGACGCGGGCTTTAGCCGCCGAGCTCGGCCTTGGCCGCAACACCATCGTCTCGGCCTACGACCAGCTCGTCACCGAAGGCTACCTCGCCAACCGCCAGGGCGCCCGCCCGGTGATCGTCGACCTGCCCGATGGCCCGCGCGAGGCGCCGG
>NZ_JHQR01000130.1 GCF_014843825.1 Mesorhizobium silamurunense | reverse complement strand
GGAAACCGAGACTACCCTGGCCGCCGCCCAGGCGCGCTGGGATCGCGAAAAGGCGCTGGTGGCCGAAATCCTCGACCTGCGCGCCAAACTGCGCGGCGAGGGCGTGCCGCTCGACGCGGCGGCAGCCGACGAGGCCGGCGAGGAAACAGAGAGCGCGGAGGGTGCGGCAAAGGCGCCTGAGCAAAAGCCCGACGAGAGCAAGGCTGCCGAGACCAAGAAAGCCAAGGCCTCGAAAGCCAAGGGGGCCAAGGCTGCAAAGGCCGAAGCAGCTTCCGCTGAGCCGGCGGATGAAGCCGCCGCCGATCTCGCGCGGTTGCGCGAACTGATGGCGGAACTAGCCGAGGCGCAGGGCGAGACGCCGCTGATCCTGCCGTCGGTCGACCGCAATGCGGTCGCCGCGGTTGTGCAGGACTGGACCGGCATCCCGACCGGACGCATGCTGTCCAGCCAGACCGAAAAGGCCCTCAGGCTCGCCGCGACCTTGTCCGAGCGGGTGGTCGGCCAGGATCATGCGATGGAGATGATCGCCAGGCGCGTGCAGACCAGCCGCGCCGGGCTCGGCGCTCCGGAAAAGCCGGTAGGTGTGTTTCTGCTCTGCGGCCCCTCCGGCGTCGGCAAGACCGAGACCGCGCTGGCGCTCGCCGAGACGCTCTATGGCGGCGAGCAGAACCTGATCTCGATCAACATGTCCGAGTTCCAGGAGGCGCACACGGTCTCGACGCTGAAGGGCGCGCCACCCGGCTATGTCGGCTACGGCAAGGGCGGCATCCTGACCGAGGCGGTGCGCCGAAAGCCCTATTCGGTGATCCTGCTCGACGAGGTCGAGAAGGCGCATCCCGACGTGCACGAGATCTTCTTCCAGGTCTTCGACAAGGGAATGATGGACGACAGCGAGGGCCGGCGCATCGACTTCAAGAACACGCTGATCCTGCTCACCTCGAATGTCGGCTCCGACGTCATCATGGGCCGCACGAAAAACGGCACCGTGCGGACCGGCATCGACGATCTCGACGCGGCCCTGCGCGCGCCGCTGCTGAAAGTATTCCCGGCCGCCTTCCTCGGCCGGGTGGTCACCATACCCTATTATCCGCTGTCGGATGCGATGATCGAGGCGATCGCCCGGCACCAGTTCGCCAAGATCGCACGGCGACTTAAGGCGACCAACGATGCGGAACTGGTGATCGGCGACGGCGTCATGGACTTGGTCAAGGCGCGCTGCACCGAGATCGAATCCGGCGGCCGCATGATCGACGCCATCCTCACCAACACGCTGCTGCCGGAGCTCAGCCGCGGCGTGCTCAACCGCTCGCTGGACGGCGCGAAGATGACGAAGGTCACCGTCGGCGCGTCCAAGGAAGGCTTCACCTACTCTTTCGAGTAGTGGGGCCGCGTAGCGGGGCTTCGGGGCGCAAAAAAATCGGCGCCATGTCACATTGGGCGGGTCCCCACTCGTCTTGAGGTCGGAACCAACGAAAGGAACCGACCATGACTGCCAGACTTGACCCCCTCGCCGCCGCTCCGTCGCTGATGAAGGAGTGGCACCGCGCCTCGCTCGCCATCGCTTCCAGCCTCGATCCGGCTCTTGCCGAGCTCATCGAGATACGCGCCTCGCAGATCAACGGCTGCGCCAACTGCATCAACATGCACACGACCTATGCCCGTGAACGCGGAGAGACCGAGCAGCGCGTCTACCTGCTGGCGGCCTGGCGCGAGGCGCCGTGCTATACCGATCGTGAACGCGCGGCGCTTGGCTGGACCGAGGCGCTGACGCGGATCAGCGAAGGCCATACGCATGAGGCCGCGTATGAAGTGCTGAAGGACCATTTCACCGAGGAGGAGCGGGTGAAGATCACCTTGATGATCAATATCATCAACGGCTGGAACCGCATCGCGGTCGGCTTCGGCGGCTTCGTCGATCCGGCGGCCCTGAAGGCTGCCAATGCCAAGGCCTCCAACAAGGCGGCCGCGGCTTGATGACGGAGTCAACATCCGAGGGCGCGGCGGCGGCTTTCGAGCCGCTGCGCCCGAAGCTCATGCGGGTCGCCTACCGGATGCTGGGTTCGTTGGCCGACGCCGAGGACATGATGCAGGAGGCCTTCATCCGCTGGATGAGGGCCGACCGCGCCGAGGTGCGCGAGCCTGAGGCTTTTTTGCGCCGCACGGTCACGCGCCTCTGCCTCGACCAGCTCAAATCCGCCCGCCACCGGCGCGAGACCTATGTCGGCTCCTGGCTTCCCGATCCTGTCGTCGAAGAAGACGAACCGGACGACGTCGCCTTGCCGTTGATGCTGGCGCTGGAGCGCCTGTCGCCACTCGAGCGGGCGGCCTTCCTGCTGCACGACGTCTTCGGGCTGCAGTTCGAGGAGGTCGCGGCGGAGATCGAGCGCGACCCAGCCGCGTGCCGCCAGCTCGCCGCCCGTGCCCGCAACCATGTCCGCGAGGCGCGGCCGCGTTTCAAGGTCGAGAAAGAGCGCGGCCTGGAGCTTGCCGAAGCCTTCTTCAACGCCTCGCGCAGCGGCGGCGCTGGGCGCCATGTTGAGCGCCGAAGTCAGCGCCCACGCCGATGGCGGCGGCAAGCGCCCGGCGGCTATTGCGCCGGTCTTCGGCTACGATGCCGTGATGAAGCAATACGCGACCGTTGTCGCCTGGCTTAAGGACAACCGCTCGCAGCTTGTCCGCTTTGGCTTCATCAACGGATTGCCCGGCTTCGTCACGCTCGAAGCCGATGGCGAGCTCCAGACGACCGCGCTGGACATCGAGGACGGCAAGATCACGGCGATCTATGTGATGCGCAACCCCGACAAGCTGAGGCACCTGCATTAGAAACCGCGCCTGGTGAAGCACAAGGCCGCCGACGGAACCTTTGTTCCGCTGGCGATTTTGGCTATATGTTTTTGGGTACTGGATGGCCAGAAGGGTTGCTGACGATGACGACGAAAAGCCTTGCAATCTCCGCTCTCGTTCTGGCTACGGCCATTAGCGCATCTGGCCCGGCATTCGCCGGGGATCGGCACCATAAGCGCCTGGTCGAGCAGGAGCGCTATGTTCCGGCCGAAGGCGACCTCATCGACATCCTGTTCGGCGGTCCACGCTATTATGACGCCATGCTGGTCACCACGGCGGCGGGCGCCTGCTCCTACCACCGGACGGGGCCGGACGCGAACGCACTGAACAAGATCAACGATCATCATTGCGGAAAATAGCTGCCGCCCGCGGCGCGCGTTGAACCTGCGCGCACGGCCGTCGGCAAGCCACAACCGTTTCTGTTCACTCTTCCTGCGAACGCTGATCGGGTTCGCCCACGATGGCTGCTGCTCGGGCGGTAACCTCCTTTGAGCACTGCCCTGCCGCAGGCAAATCGGCCATCGCACACATTCTTTCCAACGATTGTATACAATAATCAAGAAAGATGTTGACAATCTGTCGCAGTGGGTTTCCCTTAAGCCATCCGCGCAAGCCTACGAGCAAAACAAAGCGCGATAACCAGAAGGGGAACTGCAGATGATCAACCGACGCTCGACTCTGAAATCGATGGTGCTTGGCGCCGTCTCGACCCTGGCGATTGCCGCTGTTGGCATTCCGTCCGCACAGGCTGAGAACAAGGAACTGAAAATCGGCTTCGTTGGCGTCACCAGCGGCCCAGCCGCCGCCTGGGGCACGTCCAATGTGCGCTCGATGCAGACGCGCGCCGCCTGGCTCAACGAAAAAGGCGGCGTCAAGATCGGCGACGACACCTACAACATCAACATCGTCACCTTCGACGACCAGAAAGATCCCAAGCGTGCCATCGCCGGCATGGAAAAGATGGCGCAGGAAGGTATCCACTATGTGGTCGGACCGAATGTCGATGACGGCGCGGCCGCGGTGCGCCCTGTCGCCGAGGCAAACGGCATCATCTATTTCCCCTATGCCTTCCCGAAGGCGCTTTACCAGAAGCCAGCCTCGAATGCCGTGCTCGGCATGATCGCCAACTACCAGTCGGGTCCGGCGATCTATAAATATCTAAAGGAAAACAAGGGCGTGAAGACGATCGCCTTTGTCGCCGCGAACGAATCCGATCCGCTCAGCCAGCGTGACAGCGGCGTCGAGGCGGCCAAGGCGCTCGGGCTCGATGTCGTGGCGCAGAACGACACCTATCAGAACGATACCCGTGACTTCACGCCGGTGCTGACGCCGATCGTCGCGCTGAAGCCCGATCTGCTGGTGCTGTCGGGCGTGGCGCCGGCCAACGCGCCGCTGCTCATCCGCGCCGCCCGTGAACTCGGCTTCGAAGGCCTGATCTCGACCGAAACGGCGCAGGACGCCAAGGTTCTGGAGGAGGGCGCCGGCGAATATGCCAACGGCTTCATCTCCGTCGGCGGCGCCTCCACGCCGGAGATTGCTTCGGATGAAATGAAGGAGTTCGTCGCCCGCTACACCAAGATGTTTGGCGAGTACAACGACGAGTCCAACACCAAGGTCTACGCGCTGGAATACATCATCGACACGCTTAAGGCCAATCCGGCCGCCATCAACAACGTCGACGAATTCAAGAAGACCATGGACACCTTCTCGGCGCCCAATCCCTTCCTGAAGGGCGACGCCAAGCTGAGCTATGTCGGCGCAACCTCGTTCGGCCAGAAGCGCCAGCTCGCCGTGCCGATGGTGGTCAACGAGTATAAGGACGGCGCTTTCCAGACCCTGTTCGTCGGCTCCGTCGACTAGGGTTAGGTTCCTAAGGTTGCTTCCTCCCGCATGCCGGGGGTCCGGGCGATGGTCCGGACCCCGCGGAAGACAGAAGGTGTCCATGGAACAGGTCATCGCCAACGGGTTGTATCTCGGTGCCCAATATGCGCTGATCGCGCTGGGCCTCACCCTGATCTTCGCCCTGATGAACGTGCTGAACTTTGCCCACGGGCAGATGTACGTTTTGGGCGGGTTCATCACTTACACCGTCTACGGCCAGCTCGGCCTGCCCTTCGTGATGGCGCTGCTGGCGTCCGGCATCACGCTCGCCATCATCGGCGCCCTGATGGAGAAATTCCTCTTTCGCACCGTCATCAGGCGCAGCCTGCGCGAGGAAAGCACGATGCTGCTCGCCGCGGCGACAGCCTTCTTTTTCGACGCGGTCATCCTGCTGTTGTTCGGTGAGAAGCAGCGCGGCGTTCCCAAGATCGTCAAAGGCGTTTTCAACGAGGGCGGCATCATCATGCCTTACGACCGTCTGGTCGTCGGCGCCCTCGCTTTGATCTTCATCGCGGCCTTCGTCCTCTACATGCAGTATAGCCGGGTCGGGCGCGCCATGCGGGCGCTGGCCCAGGATCGCGTCGCCGCGCAATTGATGGGCGTCAAGGTCGATCGCTATTCGATGATCGGCTTTGCCATGGGCGCTATGCTGGCCGGCATCGTCGGCGGCCTTCTGGTCACAATTACCGGCGTCAATTCCGGCATCGGCGGGCCGATCTCGATCAAGGCCTTCCTGATGGTGATGATCGGGGGCGCCGGCGTCGTGGGCGGTGCGATCGCCGGTGGCTTCATTCTCGGCATGATGGAGTCGATCGGCCTTACCGTGCTGCGTCAGTACGGTGACGTCACATACCTCGCCATCTTTGCTGCGCTGATGGTGTTCCTGTCGATCCGCCCCAACGGGTTGATGGGCAAGCCGTGGGGTTGATCGTGCCATGACGCATCCTGCCATGATGCTCAGCGTGAAAATCGCCTCGGTAGCTGCCTTCCTGGCGATCGTCTTTATCGCCGTGCCGGTTCTGATCGCGGCGAGCGGCCGCACCGACCTCTATTACACGCTTACCTCCGTGGCACTGCTCAGCATCGCCAGCGCCGGCGTGTGGTTCACCTTCTATATCGGCCGGATCAATATCGGCCAGGGCGCCTATGCGCTGATGGGCGGCTATGTGTCGGCCATCCTGGTGATGAACCACGGCTGGTCGTTCTGGCCGACGCTGCCGGTCGCAGGCCTGTTCTGCGCGGCAGCAAGCGTGCTCATCGGCCTGCCGATACTGCGCTTGCGCGGGGTCTACTTCGCCATGGTGACGCTGACGCTGACCGAGGTCGCTCGGCTGCTGGCGCTGGCGCTGCCGATCACCAACGGCGCCAAGGGCATCGTCAGCATCCCGCTTCCCGGCGCGCTCTCGGTCTTCGGCCTCACCATCATTCCCGATTTCGCCACGTTGCAGAATTCCCGCCTGGCCTTCTACCTGCTGGCGGTCACGCTCATGGTGGTCTGCTTCGCGGTGATGTACCGGCTGGTTCACTCGCGTATCGGCAAGCTCTGTCAGTCGCTACAGCAAAACGAGGAACTGGCCTCGTCCATCGGCGTCAACATCGCCTATCTGCGCGTCATCGCCTACGCCGTTTCGTCCTTTTTCGGCGGTGTCGCCGGCGCGATCTTCGCTGCCATTTCGCAATCGATCTATCCGTCGAGTTTCACCGTCACCGATTCCGTCAACTTCATGCTGAACTGTTTCCTCGGCGGTCTTGGCTACGTGTTCGGGCCAATGCTCGGCACGCTGGTGCTCTATTTCGGCTGGGACCTGCTCTTCCAGACCGGCCAGTTCCAGCTCCTGATCTACTCGGGCCTGATGATCGTGCTGATGCTTGTCTTACCCAATGGGCTGCTCAGCCTCGCCCTCCCGAGCCGGAAGAGTTGAGCCATGGCTGACATGCTCGAAGTTTCAGGCCTGACGAAACGCTTCGGCGGTCTTGTCGCCGTCAACAACGTTTCCTTCTCGGTGCGCGAGAAGGAAATCCTCTCGGTCATCGGCCCCAACGGTGCCGGCAAATCGACGCTGTTCAAGCTGATCTCGTCGTTCCTCAGGCCGACATCCGGCGAAGTGCGCCTGAAGGGTGAGCGTATCTCGAACCTCGCGCCGCACATCGCCGCCCGCAAGGGCGTCGTGCGAACCTTTCAGGAAACGACGATCTTCAAGAATATGAGCGTGCGCGACAACGTCATTATCGCTCACCATTTGCGCTCAAGGGCGAATCTGTTCGGCTTCTTCCTCGGCACGGGCACGGCCAAGGCCGACGAGGCAGCCTTCGGCCAATCGGCCGACGAGATCCTGGCGCTGCTCGGCCTGGCCTCGCTTGCCGGCGAGACCGCCCACAACCTACCGCACGGCCATTTGCGGGCGCTTGGCATCGCCATCGGCCTCGCCACGAACCCTTCGATCCTGCTGCTGGACGAGCCTTTCGCCGGCATGAACCACGACGAGACGATGCGCATGGTGGCGATGGTGCGGCGCCTGCGCGATCTCGGCCTCACCATCCTGCTGGTCGAGCATGACATGCCGGCCGTGATGAAGATCTCGGACCGCATCGTGGTCCTCAATTTCGGGCAGAAGATCGCCGAGGGAACGCCGTCGGAAATCCAGGCCAACGAGAAGGTCATCGAAGCCTATCTCGGCAGCGAAGACGAGGCGATCGGCCTATGAACCAGATCCTGAAATTCGCCGGCGTCGAGCTCTATTACGATCACGTCTACGCGCTGAAGGGCGTCTCGCTCGAGGTCAATGAAGGCGAGACCGTCGCGCTGATCGGCGCCAATGGCGCCGGCAAGTCGTCGATCCTTCGCGCCATCACCGGCCTGCGCAAGATCAGGTCGGGCCAGATCCACTACAGCGGCAAGCGCATCGACGGCGCCGCCCCGGACGAGATCGTCAAGATGGGCATCGCCATGGTGCCGGAGGGGCGCCGCGTCTTCCCCTATATGACGGTCAGGGACAACCTGCTGATGGGCGCCTTCACGCGCTCCAGCAAGGCCGAAATCGCTGCATCGATGGAGATGGTGCTGGGGCGCTTCCCCAGGCTTAAGGAGCGCTTCTCGCAGGCCGCCGGCACGATGAGCGGCGGCGAGCAGCAGATGCTGGTCATCGGCCGCGCGCTGATGGCGAAGCCGAGGCTTTTGCTGCTCGACGAGCCGTCGCTCGGCGTGGCGCCCAAACTCGTCCAGGACATCGCCCGCTCGATCGTCGCCATCAACCGCGACGAGAAGGTCAGCGTTTTGCTGGTCGAGCAGAATTCGCGCATGGCGCTCCGCATCTCGCAGCGCGCCTATGCGCTGACCACCGGAAGCGTCGCGCTGAGCGGCAACTCCGCCGAATTGCTGACCGACGACCGGGTCAAGCGTCTTTATCTCGGCGGCGAGATCTGAGGCTGATTTTAATGCGCATACTCGTCATCAATCCCAACACCACCGCGTCGATGACCGCCAAGATCGGCAAGGCGGCGGCAAGCGTTGCGTCCACGGGAACCGAGATCATCGCCGTCAATCCGGCCGATGGTCCGCCGAGCATCGAGGGCTATTTCGACGAGGTCTTCGCCGTGCCGGGCATCATCGCCGAGATGGGCAAGGCGCCGGCGGCGGATGCCTATGTGATCGCCTGCTTCGACGACACCGGGCTCGATGCCGCGCGCTGCGCGACCGAAGCTCCCGTCATCGGCATCGGCGAGGCGGCCTTCCATCTCGCCAGCCTCGTCGCCGGCAGGTTCAGCGTCGTCACCACGCTTGCCCGCTCGGTTCCCGCCATCGAGCACAATCTGGCGAAATACGGGCTCGCCTCGCGCTGCGCCAAAGTGCGCTCGTCCGAAGTCGCCGTGCTCGACCTCGAACAGCCAGGCTCGAATGCCAGGCACAGGATATCGGACGAGATCGCGCGCGCCATCCGCGAGGACCACGCCGAGGCGATCGTGCTTGGCTGCGCCGGCATGGCCGACCTCGCCCACGAGCTTTCGGAGGAGCATGGCGTTCCCGTCCTCGACGGCGTCGTCTGCGCGGTGACGCTGGCCGAGAGCCTGCTCAAGGTTGGTCTGAAGACGTCGAAGGTCGGCGGCTATGCCGCGCCGCGCGGCAAGCGCTTCGCCGGCATCTTTGCTTCGGCGTCGCCGGCAGGCGCCGGTTCGCCCGGCTAGCGGCCCTGGGAGATCGGATCCCTCGGGATTGACCGGGGCGCGAGCGACATTAGGATTGGATTGGCCGCTGGCGATTTGGGGGCAGAACGGGCCGCGTCGGGCCTGCGCATTGAAAGCATGTTGACGGTACTCAAGGAAGAAGATCGCGACGACAAGCCGGCAGCGCGCTGGTCGCCGATCTACTATGGGCTGAGGGACGCCATCGTCAGCCATCGTCTCGCTCCGGGCACCAAGCTGCCGGAAGACGAGCTGGCGTCGATCTATTCGGTGAGCCGCACCGTCGTCCGCGCCGCCCTGCAGGCCCTTGCCCATGACCGGCTGGCGCGGCTGGAGCCCAATCGCGGCGCGTTCGTCGCGCAGCCGTCGAAGATCGAGGCGCGAGAGGTGTTCGAGGCGAGGGCGCTGATCGAGCCCAAGGTGGCCGCACTTGCCGCCAGGGCGGCGATGCCGTCGGACATCGCGCAATTGCGGGCACATCTGGAGAAGGAGCATGAGGCGCTGCATGATGGCCGCGACAGCGACGCCATCATGCTTTCGGCGCGCTTCCATGTCGGCATCGCCGAGATCGCCGCGCATTCGGTGTTCACCAATTTCGTGCGCGACCTCGTCTCGCACTCCTCGCTGATCATCGCGCTCTACTGGAAGCGCCGCGACGCGACCTGCGAGAAGCACGCCCATCACGCTCTGGTCGACGCGATCGAAGCCGGCGACAGCGCCGACGCCGCGGCCCTGATGAACAGCCACCTGGTCGATCTGCTTTCGGGGCTGGACCTCACCGACAAGGTGGAGAAGTCCGACAGCCTGGCGGATTTGCTGCGCGCATAAGTCAGGTGGCTCGGCTTGGGAAAGCCGAGCCGTAGAATCTCGGGCGCCCGCTCGTCAGGCCGCGGCTGCCTGCGAATAATCCATCCGCTCGAGGTCGGCGATGAGCCCCGGTCCGGTCGGCTGCCAGCCGAGATGCTCCCGCGTCCACGCGCTGGAGGCCGGCATGTCGAGACCGGCGAACATGGCTAACCATCCGAAATGGTCCGCGGCCTCTTCCGTCGACAGCGAGACCACCGGCACATTGAGGCCGCCACCGATCGTCTCCGCGATCTCGCGCATCGCAATGCCTTCTTCGGCGACAGCGTTGTAGCGAACGCCGGCTTCCTGCTTGTCCAGCGCCAACTGGTAGAGCTTCGCGACGTCCAGCACATGCGCCGCCGACCACCGGTTGCGGCCTTCGCCAAGATAGGCTGACACGCCCTTGGCGCGCGTCACCTCGATGAGCGGCGTGATCAGGCCCTGCTTCACCGTGTCATGCACCTGCGGCAGCCGCACTACCGATACCTTGACGCCCTTCTCAGCCATCGCCGCGCCGGTAAGCTCTGACAGGATGCGCGGATTGGGATGCTCGGTGTTGAAGGCATCTTCCTTCGCCGCTTGTCCGGGCCCTGCACTGCCCATGCCGACGCCGGAGGTGATGAGCAGCAGCCGGTCCGAACCGGCCAGCGCGCCGCCCAGCACTTCGATCACCCGCTTGTCCTTCTCGCAGTTCGCCACGAAATTCGAAAAATCGTGATCGAAGGCGGTGTGGATCACGGCATCGGAGCGCGCCGCGCCCTCGCGGAGGCTGTCGAGGTCTTCGAGGTCGCCGCGATGGGCCTCGGCGCCGGCGGCTGCAAGGGCGCGCGCGCCTGCGTCGGATCGCGTCAGGCCGAGCACTTGATGCCCGGCGGCAAGGAGTTCCGGAACTATTCTGGAACCGATGAAACCGGTCGCGCCGGTAAGGAATACACGCATGGGAGGGGCTCCTCTGTTGTTCGGAGGCCCTTGTCGCGCCATAGCTCATTCTGTTAAAGTAGTGATCTTATCATGGTATAATAGTCAACAGGATCGCAATGCCTGCCGAGGCGACCAGCAAGCTTGGCAACTTTCTTCGGGACCGCCGCATGCGTCTCGATCCGGTTGCCTTCGGCTTCACCACGGGGCGCCGGCGCACGCAGGGCCTGCGCCGCGAAGAGGTGGCGCAGCGCGCCAATATCAGCCCGACCTGGTACACGTGGCTGGAGCAGGGGCGGGGAGGGGCTCCGTCCGCGGATGTGCTCAACCGCATCGCCACCGGCCTCATGCTGACCGAGCCCGAACGGGAGCATCTGTTCATGCTGGGCCTCGGGCGTCCGCCGGAGGTCCGCTACAAGAGCGTGGACAGCGTGACGCCGCGCCTGCAGCGCGTGCTGGACGCCCTCGAGACCAGTCCGGCAATCATCAAGACCGCGACGTGGGACGTCGTTGCATGGAACCGCGCCGCCGCCGCGCTGCTGACCGACTATTCGAAGCTTCCCCGCGAGCAGCGCAACATCCTGCGCCTCATGTTCGGCAACCCGCGCGTGCGCGCCGCGCAGGATGACTGGCAAGGCGTCGCCCGCTTCGTGGTCGGGTCATTCCGGGCCGATGCCGCTCGCGCCGGCGCCGGCGCGGAGATCGCCGAACTGGTCGAGGAACTTTCACGGACCAGTCCGGAATTCGAAGCGCTGTGGCGGGACAACGACCTCGTCGCCGCTCACGGCGAAGGCGTGAAGCGTCTCCGGCACCCCGAGATTGGGCTGATCGAGCTGGAATTCTCGGTTTTCGCGGTCGACGGCCGCCCCGAACTCGGCATGGTGGTCTACAACCCCGTGAACGGTTCGGACGCCGAACGCATCCAATCGCTGATCGCTTCCCGCTCCGGCTGATAGATCAGGCCTGAGCCCGTGCCCGTTTTTGGGAAGCATCGGCGCCGCCTTGCGAGCGGATATGATCGATGAACGCGCGCAGCTTGGGCAGCACCTGATGCCTTTCCGGGTAGTAGAGAAAGACACCCGGCGATGTGGCGGCGAATGCCGAAAGCAGCGTTTCGAGGCGCCCGTCCGCGATTGCCGGGCTGGCGATCGGGCTGGGTACCTGGGCAAGCCCGGCGCCCTGGATCGCGGCTCCGAGAAGCGTGGGGTAGTCGTGCGCGATGAGTGGTCCGGTGACGATTGCCTCGATCGCCTTGTTGCCTTTGGCAAAGCGCCACGGCGCGACTGAACCGTTCGAGCGGCGCAGGCGCAGGCAGGCGTGGTGGCGCAGATCCTCGATGCGTTCCGGCATCGTTCGGTGGCGTAGATAGTCGGGGCTGCCGACAACCACCATCGGGAAGGGCGGCGTCAGCCGAACCGCGACCATGTCGGCCGCAATCAGATCGCCGAGTCGGATGCCGGCGTCGAATCCCTCGGCTGCGAGGTCGGCAAGCTCGCCGCTTGCGACGATCTCCAGCTCGATCTCGGGATAGGCCTGGCAGAAGGACGCGATCATCGGCTCCAGCAGGGTCGGCACCACCGCCGGCGGCACCGAGAGGCGCAAAAGTCCCGCCGGCCGCTGTCCTATCCCGCGCGCGATCTCGCTGGCGGCGATCAATTCCTCGAACGCCGGCCGGGCGTGCGCGAAGAAGCGCTCGCCCGCTTCGGTCAGCCCGACGCTGCGTGTCGTGCGCGTGAAGAGCGCGGCGCCAACACGCGCTTCCAGCGTCCGCACCGCCTGGCTGATCGCCGATGGCGTGACGCTAAGCTCCGCAGCCGCCTTGCGGAAGTTGCGATGCTTGGCGACGCTCAGGAACGCCTCGACGCCGTCGAGCGCGCCATGCCTGACTGTGAAGTTCTGCTTCATGACCCATCGACATTATCGCGGATAGTTGCCGGCACAAAGCGGTCGTATCTGTGTCGCGGATCGGAAGCCTGAAGGGAAATGGCAAATGACAGACGAGTTGGATCGCGTGCGCGATCACTACCGCGCGACCGGCCTGGCCGAGCGATTGAAGACGGTGCTGGTGGCCTTGGGGCCAGAGGAGCAGCGGCTGAAGCCCGAACAACTGGCTAGCCTCGACCAGTTCCACACCCGCGGGCTCGCCGCGACCGCCGAGCTTGCGAAATTGGCCGGCATCACGGCCGACATGTCGGTGCTCGACGTCGGATCCGGGGTGGGCGGGCCGGCCCGTTTTCTCGCCGCGACCTATGGCTGCGAGGTGACGGGCGTCGATCTCAGCGAGCCCTTTGTCGAAGCCGCGCAGTATCTGACCGCGCGGACGGGGCAGGGCGCACAAGTATCGTTCAAGGCTGGCAGCGCGCTGGCGCTTCCCCTCGATGACGGCGGTTTCGACGTCGTGTTGCTGCAGCATGTGGCGATGAACATAGCGGACCGGCCGCGACTTTATCGCGAGATCAGGCGCGTTCTGAAGTCGGGCGGAAAGTTCGCGACCTTCGACGTCGTGCTGAACGGCGGCGACCCGCACTATCCGGTTCCCTGGGCGAAGACGCCGGCGGAAAGCTTCCTGCTATCCGCCGCCGCGACCTGCGAGGCGATCGAGGCCGCCGGGTTCCGCATGCTTGTCCAGCAGGACGATACCGCCGAGGCGAAGACGTGGTTCGCTGCGCTGCGGGCGTCCGGGCCGCCGCCTTCACTGAATCTCGGCGTCGTCATGGGGCCGGGTTTCGCGGATTTCGCCGCCAATCTCGGGCGCAATCTCATGGAAGGCCGGCTGGGTGTCTTGAGCGCCGTGTTCGAGGCCGTTCCAAACAAGAGCTGAGAGGAGACAAAAATGTCGCCGGCGACGATCTTCAACATCCATCTCGTTCTGGGCTACGTGCCCTGGCTGCTTTGCTTCGGCGCCTATATCTGGCCAAGGCTCAAGTTCATGGACCGCACCGAGGCGCAGCGCGCAATAGCCACGCTGCACAGCTTCCGCTTCTTCGGGCTCGTCTTCCTGCTTCCGGGCGTCGTCGGTCCGAACCTGCCCGCCGGCTTCGTCGTCTTCGCCGCCTATGGCGATTTCGTGACCGGACTTCTGGCCATGCTGGCGTTGCTTGGCGCGAGGCGGCCTTCGATCTTCTGGCCGCTCGTGGTCGCCTTCAACCTAGTGGGCATAGTCGACCTTGTCGTCGATTATTACCACGGCACCGTGCTCGACCTTCCGGACCTGGCGGGGCAACTGGGCGCCGCCTACGCGATCCCGATCGTCTATGTGCCTCTGCTGATGATCACGCACGTCGCCGCCTTCTATCTGCTGGCGCGCCCTCAGCCCAAGATCGTGCCGGCCTCCGGCGATCGGCAAGCAGGCGGCCTCAGCTCTCTTCGCTCCCGTTCATCCGTTCGATGATCTCGGCCATCAAGCCCGCTGCAGCGGCGTCAGAGCCGGCCCATCCGTCCGGAACAGATGGCAGGCCGCCGCCGCGATATCGAGCACGATCGGCGTATGCAGCGGCGTTGCGTCGCCGCCCTCGGCCTGCACCACCAGCGACACGTCGGGCGCGATCTCGACATGGAAGATGGTCAGGCTGCCGAGCCGCTCCGCGAGCGCAGCCTGTCCCTTGAACGGTCCGTCGTTCGCGATCTTCAGATGCTCCGGCCGCATTCCGAGCAGCAGCTCGTCGCCGGCCTTCGCGCCGCCCGCCTCGGCGGGCACGGTCAGCGTCCTGCCGCCCGGCAGGAAGACGCCGATGCCTTCGCCCCCGGTTGACGCCACCTTCACCTTGATCAGGCTCATCTTCGGCGAGCCGATGAAGCCGGCGACGAAAATGTTGGCCGGCCGGTTGTAGAGGTCGAGCGGCGAGCCGACCTGCTCGATGTTGCCCGCGTTGAGCACGACGATCTTGTCGGCCATGGTCATGGCCTCGATCTGGTCGTGCGTGACATAGATCATCGTCGCCTGGAGCTGCTCATGAAGCCGCATCAGCTCCAGCCGCATGCTGACGCGCAGCGCTGCATCGAGGTTGGAGAGCGGCTCGTCGAACAGGAAGACCTTCGGGTTGCGCACGATGGCGCGCCCGATGGCGACGCGCTGGCGCTGGCCGCCGGAAAGCGCCTTCGGCCGCCGGTCGAGCAGATGCGCAAGCTGCAGCACGTCGGCCGCTTCCTTCACCTTGCGTTCGCGCTCCTGCGCGGGCACGCCGGCGATCTTCAGCGCGAAGCCCATGTTCTCCGCCACGCTCATATGCGGGTAGAGCGCGTAGGACTGGAACACCATGGCCAGCCCGCGCTCGGACGGGTCGATATCGTTGGCGCGCCCGCCATCGATGGTGAGGTCGCCGGCGGTGATCTTCTCCAGCCCGGCGATCATGCGCAGCAAGGTCGACTTTCCGCAGCCGGACGGTCCGACGAAGACGACGAATTCGCGATCCGCGACGTCGAGGTCGATGCCTTTGATGATCTCGGCCGATCCATAGGATTTGCGAACGCCGCGCAGCTTGAGCTCAGCCATGGCTTGCCTCCCTGGAGCCGGGTTTTTCGCCGGCGCCGTTCTTCGTCTCGTCGTTCTGCACCATCGCCAGCGCCGTGCCCGGCTCGCCCTCCCAAAGGATCAGGCTTGCCGCGCCGACCAGCCCGGCGCGGTCGCCGAGCTCCGCCGGCACGATCGGCACGTCGCGATAGGCTTGCATGGCGCGCTCATCGATCGTCGCCCTGATTCCCGGCGCCAGCAGGTCGAAGCCGTTGGCGAGCCCGCCGCCCATGACGATCACCTCCGGCGAATAGAGATGCAAAAGGTTGGTGAAGCCGACGCCGAGCC
>NZ_JHQR01000134.1 GCF_014843825.1 Mesorhizobium silamurunense | reverse complement strand
TCTCCAGCCGGCGCGGGTCGCGGTTCCAGGCAAGGGCCGCCAGCTTCTGGCCGGCGGCATGGCCGATCAGCCGCTCCAGCGCGCCGCTATGCGTGCGCGCCAATTGCCCGATGGTCTCGACGCCGATCTCGGCGAGCCGCGCTTTGGTTGCCGGGCCAACGCCCCACATCAGTGACACCGGCAAATCGTGCAGGAATTGAAGCTCGGTGCCGGGCTCGACCACCACCAGCCCGTCGGGCTTGGCCACCTGCGAGGCGATCTTGGCGAGATGCTTCGTCCGCGCCACGCCGATCGAGATCGGCAGGCCAAGCTCGGCCTTCACGCGGCTGCGGATTCTTCCGGCAATCTCCTCCGGCGAGCCGAACAGGTGCGTGCAGCCGGCGACATCGGCAAAAGCCTCGTCGATCGAGATGCGCTCGACCAGCGGCGTGAAATCGTCGAGCACCTTGATCGCGGCGTCGCCAAGACGCTGGTATTCGCCGAAGCGCCCGCCGACGAAGATCAACTGCGGACAGAGCTCGCGCGCCTTGCGGCCGGGCATGCCGCCGCGCACGCCAAAGACCTTCGCTTCATAGGAGGCGGCGAGCACCACGCCGCCGCCGACCGCGATCGGCTTGCCGCGCAGCGACGGGTCGAGCAACTGCTCGACCGAGGCGTAGAAGGCGTCGAGATCGGCATGCAGGATGGTGGCGGCTGAAGCGGCGTTCGTGGCGGGCATCGCGCGCGCTCCCCATCTCCGGCCCGATACCGCGCCGCAGCATTAGTAAAGACTTTTGTAAGAGGTGTTTACCAGAACATAAAGAGAACAAAACCGGTCTCTTGTCAAGCCGTCGCGCCGGACAGGAGAACGTTTGCAACCTCGTGCAACCGGTAAGCTTGGAGCAGGTTGTATGCGACGCCGAAACTGGCAATCTCCCCACAAATGGGGAGATTACGCGCTCAGGCGCTCCGCCAATCGCCAACCGTCAGCTATGCCGGTTTGGCGTATTGCTCGGCGCTGAGCACCTCGATGCACTGGAACGGCTGATTGCCTTCCACCCAGGCGTCATGGCCGGGCGGGATGGTGTAGGACGTGCCGGCCTCGAAGGTCTTCTGCGTCCCATCGTTCATGCGCACGGTGATCGTCCCGGACACGACATAGCCGACATGCGAGACCTGGCAGCTGTCGGTCTTGACCACCGGCTTCACGCATTCGGACCATCTCCAGCCCGGCTCCATGTTGAGCCGCCCGAGCGTGTAGCCCGGCAGCCGCACGATTTCGACGCGGGTCTTGGCGGGCGAGCGGACCTCGTCGGGATCGTTGTGCGACTTGGATTCGAATTTGGTGACGTTCATTGGCGCTTCGGCCATGGCATCCTCCCATTTCCAAGCGGAGCCCGACGCTGCGATCGTCGGTGACCGCTGCCGGTTTTATATGTCTTTCAATGAGCGATTGCTAATGTAATTGCCGGGTGCAGCGGGAAATCGATTTTGTCGCGTGAGCTGTATTGCAAGCACGTTCTGCCGGTGATTTGCTGTTTCTTGCGCGGGCACTACGGTGACTGAGTGGCCACCCAATTTCTCGCCCCACTGGGGACAATCGCATGAACCCTCGGCAGGTGAATTGCGCCAATGGCGTCGCCGCAAGGCCAAGCCCCATCCACGACAATTCGTCTCGAATTCCGCTTGCGGGGGCGCTTCCGCCGCACCGGTCGAAACCGCCATAGGCGAGGCGCAAGCGGGGCGGGCAAGAAGACCAGAAAAACCAGGGAGGAAGTCGATGCTCAATCAAGCCATGCCATTGGATCCGCGTCCGCCGGCCGTCACCGCCCGCCGCACCCCGCTGGCGCTCCGTCAGTGTTGCGACAGCTATGTCTGTCCGGTCTGCGACCAGATTGTCGAACTGACGGATTTCCGGCAGGTCGTCTGGCATCAGAGGCCGGGGCATAAGCCGATGGAAATGGACGGCTAAGCGGAGCCCCGTCCGCCAGCAAAAAAGCCCGCGCCTTTCGGCGCGGGCAGTTGCTGGAGTAGCCGTTTGATCAACGCGTTCCCGGCCAACTGGTTGCGCCCGGCCGAAGCGATCGGGTGCCGCCGGCGGACGAGGGCCGGGAGTGGATATTCGGCATTCGGGCTAGGGTCCAGGCACCGGTGGGACTGAAGTCTCACCTTGCAACGCAGAGGCCCGACCGGCCGGATTTCTGGAAACAAGTGCGCCGGCAATTCATTGCTTCACAGGCCGTCGAGCAAAGTCCCTTCATCGGCGGTTGACAAGGGAGGGCCCGCCATCTCCTGCGATGTGGCGGGCACCTCTATTCCAGGAAAAGGGCGCAGCGGTTTTCCGTCCGGAATTGCGACAAAGACAAGAAACAGAGCGGTTCTGCATTCCTGCGAAGGGTGAAGCTTAAGGGTGAACCGCTCGGGGAGATATCCATGCAGCCCGGCGAATTTATCGCGAACCTATTCGCCTTCTTCCTCCTGGCAGGATTGATCGCCGGCGTCTTCCTCGTCTTCGGCAGGCCGCTCTGGCCGGAACGCCGGGCCGAGATGGTGGTCCCATTCACGGTCGATGCGATCACGACCGGCTCCGTGCGCGGCACCTGCTTCGAGCCTTGCCTGCCGCTCCGCTTCGATCTCAAACGCGCGCCGCCCAGGCCGTCGTCGAAATCGTGACCGCAACGACTCCAAGCGGAACCCGGCCGCCCGTCACGCCGTTGACTCCCGCGAAGGGATGCTGTGGGCGGAGGCCGCCATGGACAGCTTCGAACTCATCGATCTTCTCTGCGTCGTTGATGCCTGCGCGAGCGACCGCGCGGCCGGGCGCCTCATCTCGATGTCGAGAGCCGTCGAGGAACTGCGTGTCTTGACCGGCGACTTCGTCTCGTCGGACGAAGCCGCGGCGAATGCCTTGAGCCAAGTGGCGCTAGAGCGCGGCTGCACGGTGCTCTTCGACGAACAGCCGGGCGCCGATATCGTCGGCGAGCTGTGATCTCCCTCCGAGGGGAGGCGTCGCCGAAGGCGGCAGAGGGGGTCGCCTCTAAGTGAGACAACCCCTCTGGCCGTCTCCCCTCAATGGGGAGAGTGGCGCCCTCACTTCACCAGGGTGATCATCCTGCCGGCATACATCTCGCGATTGCCGAGCTCGGCCGAGCAATCCGACTTCACCGCTGAGTTTCCCGTCATTTCCACGGTTTTGCCGACCAGCCGCAGGCAACTGCCTTGCGCATTCATGTCGGAGTTGCCGGCATAGGAGATGGGCGCGTCGGGGGCGTAGATGAAGCCGCTCACCACCGAGCCGGATCCGCCGTTGAGCGTCAGCGCTTGTGTGTTGCCGTGGGCCTGGAAGATGGTGATGCCGGCATAGGGACCGGTGGTCGGCGGCGAGAGGTTCACCTGTTCATTGGCGTTGATGTAGAGCTGCGAGCCTTCCATCAGGAAGATCGTCACGCCATGGCCGGTGAGGCTGCCATTGCCGCCGGGCTTTATGGTGACGTTGCGCAGGATGTAGGTGCCCGGATTGAGCGTGATCTTTCCCGACCATGTCTTGTCGCAATAGGTGCCCTGCGAGAGCGTGATCGTCTTGCCGTTGGGCATCGACTGGCAGAGCCCGTAGGCGGGCGGGGTGACGTTGGCCAGCGGATCGAAGGACGCGTACTGGTTGGTGAGCGGCGCGCCGCAGGAAAGCGTGGCGTTCGGCGGCGTGATCCCCGAGGTCGAGCCGACCGTCGAGACGCAACCGGCGCTGACTATCGCCGAGCCGCCCCGATTGACGGCGTCGGCTGCGTCCGAGTTGGCGGCGATCACGCAGCCGTTCATCGCGACATTGGTCGAGCCCTGCAGATTGACGGCGGAGCCCACATGCGGATCGAGCGCCAGCACGCACGCCTGCGCCCCGGGCTTGACCTCGACGGAGGCGGAGCGGATCGCTTGCCAGGCGGGCGCGCCGCTGACGAAAGCCGGGCGGCTGATGCTGGACGACAGAGAAATGGTGTAGGCGCTGGGATCGCCGCTGCCCGTTGCCTGGAAGGCCGCGAGGCTGCCCGAATATTCACCGGCGTCGGCGGCGCTCATATTGGCGGCGAAGAAAGTCAGGCCGAGCTGCCGCACGTCGCCGGCCGACATGTTCGGCTGGTATTTCGTGCCCACCGCGAGTCCTGCCGCGTCCAGCGAGTTCTGCAGTTGCGCGGCGTCGTCGCTTGTGCCCACCACGTCGACGGCGCCGGCCACGACGAGCATCAGCGGCACCATGGCGATCGCGGTCGCCAGCGCGAAATTGCCGCGCTTCGAAGCCCAGAACCGTCCAATCATGGCAGCACCCCTCGCCGGATATGGGAGAGCGATACGCCATCCTGTCTCTACGGGAGATTTCCGAAAAAGATAAAATGCAGGAAATGCTAAAATATCAGTATTCTCTATTGGTTATACCTTAGTCTGATGCCAATTGGGACCTAAGTCCGAGAGACTGCGACGTAAGGTGGCAAATACGCCCTCAGGGGTCCAAAAGCCGCAAGTCGAGGAAAAAAATTAGCCATTCGTTTATCGGCGGGTGCTGAACGTGATGGCTGGGATATCTTGGGCGCGCTGGGCCATGGCCTCATTCGGTCGAATTTTCAGACACTTCGTCTCCCGTCGCCTGCGAAGCGGCGAGAGCGGCAATGTCGCCATCATCTTCGCACTCACCTTGCCCATTGTCGTCGGCGGGGCGGGGCTCGGCGTCGAGACCTCCTACTGGTACTATTCGAGCCTGAAGCTGCAGGCGACGGCCGACGGCGCCGCCTATGCCGGCGCGCTGGAGAAGATCGCGGGATCCGACACCGCGGCGATCACGACGGCCGCCACCCAGTCGGCGACCGATAACGGGCTGGGTACTGGCACCATCGTCGTCCACACGCCGCCCACCTCGGGACCGAACACGGCCAACAAGGCGGTCGAGGTGATCCTCAACCAGAACCTGGATCGGATGTTCACCTCCATCTTCAGTCAGAGCAAAGTGCCGGAACAGGCGAGGGCGGTGGCGCTGATCACCGATGGCGCCTATAGCTGCATGGACGCGCTCAATCCGTCGGCCTCGCAGGCGGCGCTTTTCTCCGGCAGCACCAGCGTCAAGCTGACCGGCTGCGTCATCGCGTCGAATTCGATCGCCGACGATGCCATCAAGGTGCAGGGCTCGGCGTCGCTCAAAGCCGACTGCCTGGTTTCGGTCGGTGGCATGGTGCTGAACAATCCAGTCACCACAGTCTGTAAGTCTCCGATTACCAAGTCCTTCCCTGTGGCCGATCCGTTCTCCAGCCTGCCGGCGCCCGCCGTCAGCAACCCGTGCCAGAACGGCAACAAGACGACGCTGAGTCCCGGGACTTACTGCAGCAACCTTAGCCTCAGCGGCAACGTAACGCTTTCTCCCGGCGTGTATGTCCTCCAGGGCAATCTCAAGATAAACGCCAATGCGGTCATCTCGGGCACCGGCGTGACCATCTTCATGGCAGGCAGCACGACCGTCAGCATGAACGGCAATGCCACCGTCACGCTCAGCGCGCCGACGTCCGGCACCTATTCCGGCATGCTGTTTTATGGCGACAGGACGGGGACCTCAGCGCAGAGCACCTTCAACGGCACCGCGACCTCCTTGCTGACCGGCGCGATCTACTTCCCAAGGCAGCAGGTCAACTATCTCGGCAATTTCTCGGGCGTCAACGGCTGCACGCAGGTCGTTGCCGACACCATCCAGTGGTCGGGCAATTCCACCATCAACCAGGACTGCACGAGCCTCGGGATGAAGAACCTCCCGGCGGCCCCGTCGATTGCGATCGTCGAGTAGCAGTATGGGGCCGCAGGCAATCCGCTTCCGCAAGAACCGCTCCGGCGCTGCCGCGGTGGAATTCGCGCTGGTCTTGCCAGTGCTGTGCGCTGCGCTCTTCGGCATCGCTGATGGCTGGTCATATGTCACCAGCTCAATGGCGATGCGGGCGGGCGTGAAGACGGCGGCGAATCTGCTGCTGGCCGGCGCCACCGACGACAGCGCCATCCAGGCCGCGGCGGTAGCGAGTTGGGAAAAGAAACCGGACGATGCGGCGGTCGCCGTTACCCGCAGCTACAAGTGCGGAACGACCGTGGTCACGTCGACCACCATCTGCGCCGGACCGAAGTTGCCCTCGGTCTTCGTCCAGATCCAGGCGTCGGGCACCTGGGTCCCGCCTTTCACCTTCGGCCCCTTTCCAAAGGACACCGCGCTCGGTCATCAGCAGGTGATCCGTGTCCGCTAAACGGAGAGCCAGGGCGTTTGGCGGCAATGCCTCCGGCGGAGCCGCGATTGAATTCGCGCTGATCGTGCCTTTTCTGATCATGCTCCTGTTCGGCATCTTTGCCTTCGGCTGGTCGATGAACAACGAGTCCAGTGTGCGCTACGCGCTGGAGACCTCCGCGCGCTCCCTGCAACTCGACAACACGATGACCCAGGCCCAGATCCAGGCGATCGCGACAAAGAGGCTGCAGGCGCTCGGCCTGCAGAACGTCAACGTCACGATCACCACCGATCCGCCGAGCGGCGGCTTCAAAATGGCGCATGTCAACGCCGGCTACGCCTTTGTCATCGAGTTCCCCTATTTCAGCGATTTCGCGATCAACTACTCCACCACCGTCAACGTGCCGCTGATCAGCAGCTAGAGCAATTCCAGGAAAAGTGTGAAGCGGTTTTCCGTTCGGAATTGCCAGGACAAAGAGCAATTCCAGGAAAAGTGTGAAGCGGTTTTCCGTTCGGAATTGCCAGGACAAAGAGCAATTCCAGGAAAAGTGTGAAGCGGTATTCCGTTCGGAATTGCGTAAGACAAAGAGCAATTCCAGGAAATATATATAAAAGTATATAACGGCGTTCGTCCGGGATTGCATGAAAACAAACCGTTTTCGCGCTCGCCCGCCCTGATGCCAGCGGCTCTCGTGTCCGATGCCCAAACCCGGCTGCGTTTTTGCGAAAACCGATGCATAAACAAGGACCTGGCCTGCTTTGACCGACACAGGCCGCATGGCGTTGGGCCCATGGTCCGATGGGACGTGGGCCTTCATTGTTCCGGAGGGCGTACCCGTGCTTGGTCCTTTTATTTATGAAATTATTTCAATGGGTTAAGATAGAATCTTAGCTGGCGTCGGTACTGTTTCCCCGGTTTGCTCCCTCGTCGCGACGGTATTTGTCTAAAAGTTACTCCAAGCCATTAGGGAATTCTCATAAGACGCAGCCTAGCGGTTGGGCAGTGGTGGCGATTCACCTGCGGAGAAACACGATGACAATCCGAAAGACACTCTTAGCGTCACTGGCCATTCTGGCGCTCGCGGCTGCTCCGGCGCTTGCCAAGGACGGCGGCAATGGCGGAGGCCACGGCAATGGCGGCAGCCATGGCGGCGGCAACGGCAATGGCGGCGGTAACGGAAACGGCAATGGCGGTGGCAAGGGCAACAGCAGCGCCTCGCATGGCAAGGCATCGGCTCCGGGTCAGCTGGCGAAGTCGCAGGACGATACGACCGACGACATCACGGATGACACGGCCACGGCCGCGACGCCGAAGGAAAAGAACATCCATGCCAAGCTCGGCCGGCTGAACTCGCTGCAGCGCAACATCAACGCCTACATGAACTCCAAGAGCAAGAAGTTCGCCGGCATCCAGGCCTATGTGACGCAGGCGGCCGCAGCCCAGAACGCGCAGGCCAAGCTCGACGCGGCAAACGCCCAGCTGGCCGCGGACCAGGCCACGCTCGCCGACCTCACTACGCAGCTCGCCGACCTCAATGCGACTGACACAACCGGCTTCACGACCGAACAGCAGGCGGCTCTCGACGCGCAGATCGCCGACGTTCAGTCGCAGATCGACGCCCAGAACACGGCGATCACCGCTGACACCCAGGCGGTCACGGATGCCCAGAATGCGGTTACCAATACGCCTGCCCCCGATGACGCGTCGCTCGACGCCGCCCTGCAAGACATGGCCAACAAGCCGGTCGATCAGGAGGTGACGGACTGGGCCAAGGGCGTGCTGGCCGACAAGATCGACCAGGCCGCCGCGGCGACGTCCACGCCGTAAGGCGATCGCGACCGACCAGAGGGTGAACTGCCATGCCGCCGGGCCTCCGCCCGGCGGCATTTTTGTTGGGGATTGGCGAAAGCCGGCGTGACATCGATCTCCGCCACTTGGGGGAGATTGGCAGCTTCGCCGAAGGCGCCATTCGCCGCCTCACGCCGATTTCAGCCGAATTTCAGCCGGGCATCATGTCGGCAGGCGGGGCTTCGGGCAGCATGCCCGAAAGGGAAGGAACACATCATGGCGGACATGCAAGGCGCGCAGCATTGGAACGAGAACAATTCCCGCAGCTTTCTCGACTACGGGCGCTACTTCGTTCCCGAACGCGAACGCCAGATCGACATGATCGCTGACCTTATCCCCGCCGTGCCGGGCGGCCTGCTGGTCGAGCTCTGCTCCGGCGAGGGCATGCTCAGCCGCGCACTGCTGGAGCGATTTCCGGACAGCCGGATGCTTGCGCTCGACGGTTCGCAGCGAATGCGCGAGCAGACGCAGAAAACCTGCTGCGATCATGCCAGCCGCCTGACCACCGCCGCCTTCGAGCTGGCGGATCGCGACTGGCGACGCTTTTCCGAGCCGCCGCGTGCGATCGTCTCCTCGCTTGCCATCCACCATCTCGACGGCCGGCAGAAGCAGATCCTGTTTGCCGACCTTGCGGAGGCGCTCAGCCCGGGCGGCTTGCTGGTGGTGGCCGACATCGTACGGCCGCCGAGCGCATGCGCTCTCGCCATCGCCGCGCGGCAGTGGGACGAGGCTGTGCGTTCGCGCTCGCTCGCGATCGACGGCGACTTGGCGGCCTTCGCCGAGTTCAACCGCCTCGGCTGGAACTATTTCCGCAATCCCGACGGTGAGCCGATCGACAAGCCGTCCTCGCTGGCCGAGCAGCTTGCCTGGCTGTCCGAAGCCGGTTTCGCCGCGGTCGACTGCATCTGGCTCTTCGCCGGCCACGCAATCTTCAGCGGACGAAAGCCTTGATGCCGCGGGACAGTCATGATGTCGTCTGGCGAGCGACGATATTGATCGACCGCTAGTTGGTTTAATGTCTCCTCGAGGGGCGACATGACGACGTTCGAATTCTCCGGCCACCGGCTCGATCTGCACAGGGGCAGGCTGCAGAGGGGCGGGCACGACGTCGACCTGCGCGCCAAGTCGCTCTCGCTACTCGTCTACCTCCTGGAAAATGCCGGCCGCGTCATCGGCAAGGACGAGTTGGTCAATGCGGTCTGGCCGAACATCGCCGTTTCCGACGATTCGCTTACCCAATGCATGAAGGACATCCGCAAGGCGCTCGGCACCGAGGCCGATGGCCTGATCCGCACCGTGCTGCGGCGGGGCTATGTGATCGACGAGGAGCGCGTGCGCCGCCTCGAGGATCGGGTCGCGACCGGGAGCGGGGAGGGCAGCGCCGACGACAGGCCGTCGATCGCGGTGCTGCCCTTTGAGAACCTCAGCGGCGACCCGGCGCAGGACTATTTCGCCGACGGCATGGTCGACGAGATCACCACGGCGCTGTCGCGCATGCGCTGGCTGTTCGTCATCGCCCGCAATTCGAGCTTCGCCTACAAGGGCGAGGCCGACGGCGTGAAACGGGCCGGAGCCGAACTCGATGTGCGCTACGTGCTGACCGGCAGCGTCCGCAAGGCCGGCGATCACATCCGCCTCACCGGACAGCTCATCGACTCCGCTTCCGGCAAGACGATCTGGGCCGACCGCTACGACGGCACCATGGCCGATGTGTTCGACCTGCAGGACCGGCTTGCGGAGAGTGTCGTCGGCGCCATCCAGCCGTCCATCCTGTCGGCCGAGATCGAGCGTTCGCGGCGCAAGCGGCCGGAAAGCCTCGCCGCCTACGACTACGTGCTGCGCGCCTTTCCGCTCACCTGGTCGCTCGAGCGCGCGCAGAACGAGGAGGCCGGCACGCTGCTTGAACGTGCGATCGCGATCGAGCCGGATTATCCGCTGGCGCTTTCGCTGCTGGCCTGGTGCCATCTGCAGCGCGCGGGCTACCGCTGGACCGAAACGCCGGCCGCTTCCCGGGAGGAGGGCCTGCGCCTGGCGCAGAAGGGCGCGGCGCTCTCCGGCGACGACCCGATGGTGCTTGCCGTGCTCGGCGCGGCGCATTCCTTTGCCCGCGACTACGATGTCGCCGACATATATCTGGCGCGGGCGCGCGCGCTCGATCCGAATTCCGCCTGGGCCTGGCTGCGCAGCGCCTGGCTGGATGTCTATCGCGAGCGGCCCGAGGCGGCGATCGAGAAGTTCGAGCATTTCGAACGGCTGAGCCCGCGCGACCCGATGGGCTACATGGCCGAGATCGGCATCGGCGCCGCGCATTTCGTCGCCGCGCGCTATGACGAGGCGGTGGCGCTGACGCAGCGCGGCCTTAGCCAGCAGCCGGGCGCCTGGTGGGGACTGCGCCTGCTGGTCACGGCGCTGGTTCATGCCGGTCGCAAGGACGAGGCACGGCACGCTTGCCGCAGGCTCATGGAAACCTACCCGGGCCTCACCATTGCCAGGGTTGGCGACGCCTCGCCCTTCGACGCGGGCACGAGCGAACGCATCGCCGCCGGCCTGCGCGAGGCCGGCCTGCCGGACTGACCTTGATCCGGAACCAGATCCGGTGCGGGGCTTGCGCCGGTGCCCGCCTGCCGATTTCGTCGCAATTTCCCCCGACTTTCGCCTCGGCCTCACGATCTCCAGCCGGCCGCCGACTACGCTCATCCTTGCTGTCGCTCAAGGACAGTTCGAGGACGGAGACAACACCATGACCACGCTGGTTCCCTTCATCGGCCTCGCAGCCGATCGCCCGTCGCATGCTTCTCCCTCGCGGCCTTTCCGGCTGCTCGCCGCCGTGACGTCGGCCCTGCTGTGGCTGCCGCGCTTCTGGAGAGCACGCAGCGACCTCGCAGCCCTCGCCGCCATGAGCGAATGCGAGCGTCGCGATGTCGGCGTCACCGCCTTCGACATCGAAAATATGCTGGCGCTGCCGGTCGACCGCGACCCCACCGAGGTGCTCGCGCGCGTCGTGGACGATCGCCGTCACCGCCGCGAATCCTGAGCGCGGGGCGCCCCGCCAGGCAGCAGCGTTGGAGATTGGCGAAAGCCTGCGCGACATCCGATCTCCCCCCATGTGGGGAGATGTCCGGCAGGACAGAGGGGGGCGCTGTCCCGCCGACGTTGAATGGTTCATCCACATCAAAACCCACCTTCGCCCCCGGTGCGTCATAGCTAATATGCTTTGCCGTGTGTAGACTTGGCTGGTTAGGGGTTTCACAGGGCATTGGGAGGACAACAAAATGCCACGGGTTTCGGAACTTTTCTTCAAGACAGCCATCGTCTTTCTCGTCCTGGGCGTAGCCGCCGGGCTGCAGATGGCGATTTCGGGCGATCACGGCGCCTTTCCGGCGCATGCCCACATCAATCTTCTCGGCTGGGTCACCAGCGCGATCTTCGGCGGTTACTATGCGCTCAATCCTGCCAAGGCTGAGCGCCGCATCGCCATGATCCATTACGGCCTTTACACGGTCGGCATCGTGATCATGCTGCCGGCGCTCTACTGGATGCTGGCGGGAGGCCATCCGGAGGTCGAGCCGGTCGTGGCGATCGGCTCGCTGATCGTCGCCGCCGCGGTGCTGATCTTTGCCTTCATCGTCTTCTCGTCTTCGGAGACGGTACGCTCCGCTACGGTCGCCCCAGCGCGCTGAGCCTCGATGGCCACAGCCGGGCGGTCACGCGCCGCCCGGCCGTTGCCACTGCCGCTGGCGGAGAAGCCACGAACCTCGTCCGGATCGGCTCGGGCCGGCTGGGATTGGCTGTCCGACATTTACCTCGTCAGGAACGGCACCAGCTTGCCACACGCGCCGAACGCGTCACGGCACCCATGCGGCAAGCTACTCCCGCCTTCGTCCTTATGAATGCGTTCCGGTTGCATTAGCCGGAGCGTATATTTCTAGCCAGCCGGTGCGCCCACGTAGCGAAGTCCCCGTAACGGTCCCCGCCGGTTAGGCCCAGTAACTCTCAATCCCCAAAAACTGAGGGAACCGGGCCGCTTCCGGGGAATGTTGGAGAGCTGGGTGCCCTGCGAATGCTGAGCTGCTAGGGCAGCAGCGTCGGGAACAGCCGCGAGATCAGCGCGTGGATGATACCGTCGCGCTCGAAGGGACTGGGCAGCTCGGCTGGCGTTGATGCGGTGCCGGCCTTGGCCTCGTCCTTCACGCGGGTCTCACCGTGCACGAGCCACAGCACGGCCACGAAGTAACCTGCCTGCAGCACCACGCCCGCCATGAATGTCCAGCCCAGCGCCGCCCAGACCGATCCCGTGGACGCATAGGTCCACCCGAGGATCACCGCCAGCGTTGCCGTCATTCCCACAAGAAACTGCGGAAAATACATTTGCCCAACCGAGCGCCGCGACCGCATGCGGTCATCGACGATCTCGCCCATTGCTCTACCCATCTTGACCCTTGCACCTTTTCCGGCGGAATCGCAAGACTTCAGGGAGCCTCCGTGCCATAGGCCTTAAGGCCGACGCCTTGAGGGACCTGGGATCGGCGACCTCTGTCTCAGGAACCAAGCCGAGGCCGATCCGTTCCCTTTCGTCACAATGATCAGGAGAAGCTAATGGACCGCAGCGTCTATGAGGCGCGGTGGCTTCTTGCGCCTGTTTTCGGCCTTTGCATCGTCTTCGCGGCTGCCGGAATCCTGCTCGGCTAAAGCCTGTCCCCAACCATCGCGCAATCCCGCACGACCGCCGAGAACGTCCCTTCATCGGCGGGAGGCCAAACCCCGCTGCTTTCTTGCTAAGGCGGCGGGGTTTGGATTTTATGGAGCCTGTTCCAAGCATTTGCGAATTCCGCGCCGGGAAAAAAACGACCCGCCAAGCCTTGCGGCGCGGCGGGCCTCCTCCTGTCGCGATGCTGTCCGCATCAAGCCTCGAGGATCGCGACGATCGTGTAAGTGTCCGGATCGACGATGACGATGCGTCCATCGGCCAGCACAAAATACTCGTAGGATTCATAGGCCGGGACGATCTTGACGATGCGGGCCGGCACTCGATGCAGGCGGATCTTGTGCCGCGGGATCTCGACGCCGACCGAGATGTCGAAGTCGACGCTCGCGACCGGCTGGACGTGGGTCTCGTGGATGATCTGCGTGATCTGCGTCTTCTGCTCGACCGTCACATTGGTGATCGAGGCCGTCTTGTTCTGATCAGTCTGCACGTTGGTGCCCTGAGCGTTCTGCTCGGTGGTTGTACCGGTCTTGCCCTGGGCGTTCTGCTCGGTCTGCATCTTGGTGCTGCCCTGGGCCTGCTTCTTCTTCTTCAGCGTGGTGCTGTCCTGAGCATTCTGCTCGGTGGTGGCACCGGTCTTGCCCTGAGCGTTCTGCTCGGTCTGCATCTTGGTCGTGCCTTGGGCATTCTGCTCAGTGCTGGTGCCGGCCTTGCCCTGGGCCTGCTGCTTCTTCTTCTTCAGCTGCGTATTGTCCTGGGCATTTTGCTCGGTGGTGGCGCCGGCCTTGCCCTGAGCATTCTGCTCGGTCTGCGACTTCATCTTGCCCTGGGCCTGCTCGCCCGCCTTGCCGCCCTTCTGGCAGTCGGCCTGGCCGGCGGCACAATTGTCGCCGCCGCTCGGCTGCGCGGACTCGGTCTGCGCCATTGCGGCGCCGCAACCGACGCCGAGCGCGATCATGCTCGTAATCAGAAGATGTTTCATCCGATTTCTCCTCGGAAAGTCGGTCCCTTCGCTGGTTAAACCCTGCTTGGAAGGCATTGTTCCGAGATTGTTTTGCGGGAACGCCGGCGGGGTCTTTGCGACGAGAGCGCTCCGATTTTTGTAGGAACAAGCCTTGGCTAACCGCGTTAGCCGAATCGCTGTGGAAATCGCAGGCGCAGCAGAGGCGATTGACCACAAAAGGAGACGACCATGAAAATGCACATCACCACAGCCGCCGCGGCCCTTCTGCTTTTGGCCGGCGCTGGCGCCGTGGCCGCGCAGGACGTTGTCATCGAGCCTGAGCAGGAAACCGTCATCAAGGAATATGTGCACAAGCAGCCGTTGGCCTCGGTGAAGGTCCCCGGCATCGAGCTCAGCATCGGCAGCGCCCTTCCCGACACGGTCGAGCTGCACGAAGTGCCGAACGTCAAATACCGCTATGTGGTCATCGATAACCAGACTGTGATCGTCGACCCCGGCACCCGCAAGATCGTGAAGGTGCTGCAGTAAGTGGCCGGTAGGCGGCCAGCGAGCCGAAATGGCCCGTCGCCCTCCGCGGGCGGTGGGCCATTTACCCAGTATTATTTTGTTACCATACGCTAACGGAACCTTCCGCCCACGCCCGAGTTTCGCGCTCTGGGTCCGCTCTGTCTCATAGACAACACAAACCACTGGCAGGGTGCAGATTCGGGCGGCGGCGAAACAGGCATGGGCTGGGGGCGAGGAGGACTAGTCAACATGTCGAAACGAGAAATCGGAACATCCCGCTCGCTCGGGATGCGCGTCGCCGATCTGCGAGCCAGGATGGAGGACGCCCGGATCACCGAACATGAGATAAAAACCTTCCAGAAGGTCGCGGCCATCATGGGGGGCGGCGAGGGCTCCCTACGCATCGATGCGGACGACCTGATCGCCGCATCTTTCCTCACCGAGTCGTTCAGCGAAGCTTCGCCGAACTGACAACGATTTTCCTCGTCATCCGACGTCGATCGGCTGCCGTCCGCAATGGGCGGCAGTGCGCGGCGTTGCGCGTGCGCAGCGCGCTTTAATGGCGCGCCTCGCTCTCGCGCCTTGCCCTGACTCGCCTGATCTTGGCTTCGCGCAGCGCCGTCACCGGATCGATGCCGGTCCACAAGATGCCGGCCTTCTCCGCGAAGGAGAGGAAGGCCCGCCGCGCTTCCTCGAGTTTCATCTCTCCGGTCCGCGCTGCCTCACAAGCCTGCACCGCCGCGCAATAGCAGTCGCCGCGCATCGTCTCCGGCCATTCCTTGAGGAAATTCTGCATCGCCGCCAGTGAAGCGATCTCGCGCTTGAATCCCGCCCCGACGGCGATCGCCACCGGGCGGCGAAGGGGCATGTCGCTTCTGACAAGACCTTCAGTCATAGCGGGGCCTCGGATTGTCAAATCGTTCGATGCAAACAATGCAAAGCCGCGCACGACGGTTCCCGTCGATGCTGTGCGCGGGATCGATTGGCGCCTTCTGACGGAACAAGGGTGTTGCGCAGGCGTTTGTTCCGAGAGCTCCTATTTTCGATACGCCGATGTTTCCGCTCTTTGCGGAGGCAATGCGGAGCTCGCCAACGCAACAGGAGATTTATGATGAAAACCACCCTTATTCCTGCTGTCGCCGGCCTAGCTCTGGTCGCCGGCATCGGCTTCGCGGCTGCGGACGAAGTGATCGTCACCCCGGAGCAGCAGACCGTCGTCAAGGAGTATGTCCACAAGCATCCGATCGCCTCGGTCAATGTTCTGGGGCTGGAGCTTGGCGTCGGTTCTACCGTACCTGATACGGTAGAACTGCAGACGGTGCCAGACGTTCAGTACAGATACACTGTCGTCAACGACCACACGGTTCTGGTCGACCCTGGCACACGCAGAGTGATACAGGTTATCGAGTAACCTTGTGCTTCCGAGCCCCCGATCCTCCCGCCATGCCGGCGGGGGGATGCCGGCTCCTAGAAAGGAGTCGCAGCCATGCACCACCCCCATGTCGAATCACCTGACATCGCCAAGAACGTCGACAAGCTTCTGGCCGAACATTGCACCGGCCTGCTGTCGATGAAGGATGCGATCGCCATTCTGCGCGAGCGCACCGGGACCGAGCGCTCCGATGCCGATTTGGCCGGATTGATCACAAAAAAGGCAGCACATCTGGGCGTCGCCGTTATCGCCGTCGAGCACTGAAGAAGTCGCTGCCGAGGTTCAGGTCCTCATGCGACGATGCGCAAGACGCCACCGGAAAATTCGGCTAATGTTTCCGTCGGGGAACGTCCCCAGCTAAAGGAGGCGACAGTGACGGACGACAGGCAGGAACGCATTCGCCGGCGGGCGCATGAGATCTGGGAACAGGCAGGCCGGCCGGAAGGCGCGCATATGGAGCATTGGGAACAGGCGACCGCCGAGATCGACGGCGCTGCGAAGCCGAAGGCCAAGCCCGCGCCGAAAAAGGCGACCGCCGCCAAGGCCGTCAAGCCAAAGGCGGCGAAGGCAGAAAAGCCCGCCAAGGCCCCGGCCAAGGCAAAGGCTCCCGCCAAGCCGAACGCCAAGGCCTGATTTCCGACGGCGAGCGTCGCCGGTCCGTCTCCATGACTGGGTGAACGAGGGCGCGGGAAGCCGCGCCCGAAAGGTTTTGGCGCGCATGGATACGCTGGAACTTTCGCCGCCGAAGGTACAGGCGAACAATATTAGGTTAATCTAAAATTAGATCTCCTTTATAAATAGGCTTAGCCTGATCGCGGGTTGCTGAACAGATCGAGCAATCCACTGTGACCCTGCGGCAACAGCCGCGCTTTCATTCGAAATACTCCCAGTAAAAGTCAGGTATTGAGCCCGGAACATCCGTTGACTCGGTTCGCGCCCCTAGTGGCGATTTTGGCGCGAGGGTTTTCTCAATCCAACTTCGGGGGTCAGGGTATGCGGGGCATCCACCGTCTTATTTCATGTGCGTTTCTGGCCGCAGCCAGCGGCTTTTCGGCGTCGGCGCTGGCTGCGCCGCCGGTCGAGTACGTCAGGGTGTGCTCGCTCTATGGCGCGCAGTATTATTACAGCCTTGGCACCGACACCTGCATCAATGCCAATACCGGCGAGACGCGCCGCGCGACCGCGGACGGCGTGGTTGTGGGCAAGACCGCGCTGGCGAGCAAGGTCGACGACATCGACGCCCGAGTCCAGCGCGCCTTCGAGGGCGCCTCGGTGGCCTCGGCGCTGACTAGCCCGGATCTGGTGCAGGGCGAGCATTTCGGCGTGCGCGTCAACTGGGGCAATGCCGGCCAGTCCAACGCCATGGGCGTGACCGGCGCGGCCGTTCTGGGCGAGGGCCTCTTCTCCGGCGGCAATGGACGGCTGGCCGGCGCTGCCGGCGTCGCCTTCTCCGGCAAGACCGTCGGCGGCAACGCCGGCCTGCAGCTCACCTGGTAAGAGCGGCCGGGGGGCAACCATGGTCAGATATTTCCTTGCGCCGGCGATCCTCGGCGCAGCAAACGCTCCTCGCGGCGCCATCTCAGGCCGCGGTCGAATATGTCAAGGTCTGTGCCGCCTATGGGGCCAATTGCTATTACAGCCCTGGCACCGACACCTGCATCAACGCCCAGACCGGCGAGACGAAGCGGAAAGTCGACGACGGCTAAGGCGGGACCACCACCGTCACCGGCAAGACAGCACTCGCCAGCCAGGTCGACGACATCGACAACCGCGTCACGCGCGCCTTCGAGAACGCCTCGATCTCGGCCGCCCTTGCAGCGCCCGACCTCGTCCAGGGCGAGCATTTCGGGCTGCGCGTCAACTGGGGCAATATGGGTGACGCCAATGCCTTCGGCATCACCGGTGCCGCAGTGCTGAGCGAAGGCTTCGCCCATGGCGGCCGGCTGACCGGCACGCTCGGCATCGCTTTCTCCGGCAATGTCGTCGGCGGCAATGCCGGGCTGCAGTTCAGCTGGTAGGAGAGGCGCGTAGCTGAACCGCTAGCGCGGGACTTGCTTCTTGGCGTATTGCGCGACCGCGCAGAGGAAGGCGAGCGCTGCGGTATCGCAGGCAGCCCGCGACGGCGACGGACCCTTGGCAAAAAGCACTGCGTCCGCGACCGGGATCGTCAGGCCATGCTTCCTGGCAAATGAGGTGACTTCGTAAGGCTGATTGTCGGGTTGTATGCCGATGTCGATTTGCTGGTCCATCAAACGAGTTCCTCCCTGGTACGCGACTATGTCCTCCTTCGCCCGGAGAGAATTAAACTACCGGCAATTCGACCCCGTCCACCAATTGGCAATTGTGTGAAACGATGCATTTTTTGAGGTGGAGAGCCAAGGGTTGCAGTGGGTGCTTCTCCGCACTCGGAGGGGCGGCAACTGTCTTCGCCGCGTTCCTTTCGCGCCTCCTCTGTGCTGCCGGCGTTCGCTTTTATCTCCGCGCGCAGGAGAGGTAGTTCACTCCCAGGCATCGCTCGACTTTGCAAACCTCACGCCCGCAGCAATCATCGCGCACTCGCAGTCGCTGATCAGCCTGAGGTTCCTCGAATACCGCGCCACTGTTTCCGGCAGCCAGGCCGCGCAGGCCTCGACATAGGCGCGGCCGTGTACCAGCGTGCCGGTCGACAGGCGTTCGTCCTTTTCGGCGATTACTTTCAGATATTGCCGGATGAAGCGGATGTCGTCGGCGATGTCCTGGCTGGCCATGCGCCATGCGCCGGCCAGGCGCTCGCGCTCGGCGAACGGCAATGGCGACAGCATCGGACGGGAGAGATCGGCGAAAGCGACATGGTTCGCGGTGTTCAAGCAAGTCCCCTCAACGAAGGGATGCATCGTACTTAATGTACGAAAAGCGGTCAAGCATGATTCGTACAATTTGAACGATAGGACTGCGAGCGGTTATAAGAGGATCGCGAAAATCTTGTAACGCGGCCATCTCCCCTGAGAAGGGGAGATGCGCGGCTGGCCCCTTTCGGATTTCGTGACCTATTTCACGAAAGGTTATTTGGCAGGAGCCAAGAACACTTGACCTGCTCTAGCATCATCCAAATATGACCTGATGCGATTTGGGGCGAGTGCTGGGGCAGGCTTCTGAAATGGAAATGACGCTGAGTGACGGGTTTCTCGCTTCATACTCATGTGGCGAGCGACTCTGGGTTTCCTATCTGATGACCGTTATTTTCCTCGGAACGTTCGTCGCGATAGCCATTGTCGTCATAGAGCTGATGGCTCAAAGGAAAAGCCGATCTTTACGCCTATGCACATTATAGCTTGCGCTCCGAGAACGCCGCCGTCTTTCTCGACCCCAAGGCCAAGACCATGGCCATAACGTTGCTTGTATTTGTTGCAGCAAGCGTTCTTTTGATCTCCTTCGTCGTGCCGCTTTCCCGTTCAAGAACGCGGCTGTTCGCCACTGCGACGTCGATTGTCGAAACCGGTTGCCAAGCCCTCACGCCCTATCGGGAGGTTCTGGACCGCAACTTTGTGGAATTTCGCTATCGGTTCAGCCGAGGCAAAAGCGACGTCGACGAGCTTCAGATCAACCAGAAGGGCAAACGATCATTTGGCATCGGGCTGCGCGGCAATCCCTACCTCAAAAACCTCTTCGTGTTGGCGCCCGAGGCGATGGACCAGTACTTCGACCAGTTGAAAGCCGAAGGCAAAGCGCTCCCCCAACTGTAGCGCTCACATATCGATCATCGACCTTTTCACCCGCCCGATGATGGTGATCGCGCCTTCCAGCTCCGGCGGCGGGATGTCGAGATAGGAGGCCGGCTGGAAGGGCGGGGTGTCGTTCGGGCGGTAGCGCTTGTAGGTGGCGCGGCCGGTCTCGTCGGCGATCACGTAGCAGCCATTGGTCACCAGCCGCTTGTCGCGCAGGTTGACGAAGATGATCGAATCCGGCGGCGAGATCTTGTTCATCGACGGCCCGTCGACGCGCAGCGCAATCCACTCGCCTTCCTCGAGGTCGGCGGTCGGAATGGTCGGATAGTCGGAAAGGTTGACGACGCTGTCCTGGCTGCCGAGTTCGCCGGCGCTGATCCAGGACACGATCGGCACGTCGATGGTGACGGGCAAGGGGGCGAGGTGCGCGGGGCCGGCCTCGGCGCCGTCGCCATTGAACAACAGCCAGCCGGGATCGACGCCGAACAGCCGGCCGTATTTCTCCGCCGCCTTGCGCGACAGCGGCCGGTTGCCGTTCTCGTGGCTGATGAGGGTGTTCTTGTTGATGTCGCGCAGCGCCCGCGCCGCATCGCTGGGCGAGGCATAGCCTGCCTGGGCGCGCGCCTGCTGCAATCTGTGCCGAGAATCCATGATCGTACAAAATGCCTGAAAATTATCGTCCAAAGTGTACGATTTCGCTTGCCTGTCGTTCGTACATAACGTACGCTTAGCGCATGAATGAACATCCCGCAAGCATTTCCGTATTGCCCATGAGCGTCGTGAGTCTGCCCACGACCATCTCGGGACTTGTCGACCGCTGGCAGAGCATCGGCGCCTTCGCTGCCGGTGTCGGCTGCGGCTACGAGGCCGCCCGCCAGATGCGCCGTCGCGGCCGCATTGCGCCGCAGCGCTGGCCGCATGTCGTTGCGGCGAGCCGCGGGCTGGGCATTGCCGGTGTCGGCCACGAATGGCTGGCCGGTCCCTGTGCATCGCTGGGGGAGGCGGCATGAACCCGCGTCCCTCGACTTTTGAATTCCAATCGTCCGGACCGTCGTCCTCCCCAGTCCGCGCATTCCGGGGCTTTTGCCCCGGATCTGGCTGAACCGCCCGCACCCCGGTTCACCGGAACGGCCGGAGCCGCTCCTCCCTCCGCTCCGGCCCCCAATTCAGGCGGTATCTCCTGCATCCGCACCGAGGACGGCACCGTCATCCTGTTCGACCGCGCGTCGGGCCAGGCGGTGTCGGGGCTGACGCGGGCCGCCGCCGAGGCGGCCCTTCTTCGACTGCTTGGTGCGGCGCCCGGCGCCGCCTGACTTCAACCCTTTCCCAGACCTCAAGATGCGGCCTCGCGGCCGAACGCTGGCGCTTGGCTTCAAGCCGAGCGCTTCGCAACCCCAAGCCTTTCGCAACGGATGGAATGAGACATGCCCGCCGCCTACACTGAAAAGGAAATCGACGTGATTGCAGCCTGGCTGAAGGAGGGGCTTTCGGCCTCGCGTATCGCCGGCCGCTTCAGCGCGCTGTGCGGCAGCCCGGTCTCGCGCAATGCCATCATTGGCATCGTCCACCGCAATGCGGGTCTCCGCGCGATCGGCTTCGCCAACCCCAAAGGCGGCCGCGCCGGCGGCCGGCCGAGGAAGAACACGGCACGGCCGGATCGACCAGGCCGGCGGGGCAGGGCGGCGGCTGGAGGCGTCACGCTCTGCGAGCCGGCGGCGCTTTCCAGACATGCCGAACTGGCGGAGAGCGCCAGCGCGGAAACTGCCAATCTCCCCCCAAATGGGGGAGATGCCCGGTCCACCCTCCGCAGCAGCGCAGCTGCTGCGGAGGACGGGAAGGCCAGAGGGGGGCGTTGTCCCGCCGACATATCCGCATATGGAGCCAAAGCAGATGAGGTGGATGGCTCCCGCTCCCGGCATCACAGTGCCACAGTGGGTTTGCTGTCAGGCAACCCGAGCAAAGGAGCCATCCGCCATGCAGATTACCACCGTGGGCCTTGATCTGGCCAAGCGCATTTTTCAAGTTCACGCCGTCGACGCGTCTGGAGACGTTGTTCTGCGCAAGGCACTGCGCCGATCGCAAGTTCTGCCGTTCTTCACCAAGTTGCCGCCCTGCCTGATCGGCATGGAGGCGTGCGGCACATCGCATCATTGGGCTCGAGAGTTGACGGAGGTCGGTCATGAAGTCCGCCTGATGCCACCGTCCTACGTGAAGCCCTATGTGAAGCGCGGAAAGAATGATGCGGTGGACGCGGAAGCGATTTGCGAGGCGGTAACACGCCCGACCATGCGTTTCGTCGTGATGAAGTCAGCCGAGCAGCAAGCGGCCCTATCGCTTCACCGCACCCGTAATCTTCTGGTCAAGCAACGTACGCAGCTGGTGAATATGATCCGCGGCCTGTTGGCCGAGTTCGGTATCGATATTCCCGAAGGTTTGGAGCGGGCGCTTAAGCTGGCGCGCCAGATAGCCGCGAAGAAATCCACATTGGACGTACCGGCAATGGCACTGCAGATTCTGTGTCTCCTGTGCGAGCAGGTGCTCGACACCCATGCCCGGCTCCAGACCATTGACCGGTCGATCCTTGCCCAGCAAAGAACGAATGAAGTGGCACGGCGTCTATCGACCATACCTGGCATTGGCCCGATCGGTGCCACTGCGTTGGCGGCCTCGGTTGCTGATCCGGGTCAGTTCCGCTCGGGTCGAGAGTTTGCCGCCTGGCTCGGGCTGACACCTTCGCAAAACTCGAGCGGCGGAAAGGACCGTCTCGGGCACATCACCAAGATGGGCGACCGGTACCTGAGAAAGCTCCTGGTGATCGGCGCGACCTCTCTGGTCCGACGGGCAAGGCATAAGCCCGAGGCTGCGGATCCGCGCCTCCTGGCGTTGCTCGCCAGGAAGCCAGCGCGCGTGGCGAGCGTAGCGATGGCAAACAAGATGGCCCGCGTGGTGTGGGCTATCATGACGCGCGGCGAAACCTATCAAGCGCGTCATGCTCCGAACCTTGCAGCGTAAGTTGCGCAGAAGACGAGACACTGAAGCAGAAATCAGATCGAGCCGATCAATCGGCTCCATGAGGTTGTAAGAGCGACGCGATGTGATGGCGAGACCGGTCAGGCCGGGAACAGGGATAACCCATGCGATGTCGGAGGCATCATAGCCTGCAAAGCAGATTGGGACCTTGTTCGCCGACCCCATCAGGGCCAGCAGCTTCAAACGGCTGCATGAAACAGGCCGGACAGAAGACTGCACCCGACCAATGCGCCAGAACAACGAATTACCTCTTGCATCGCGGGAGCCATCCACAGAGGACGTCGCCGGCCCGCATACCTCCCCCAAACGCAAAAAACCCAAAGCGAGAAAACCCGCCCGTACGCTGCCGCCGGCCTGGCTGACACCCGGCAACCGCGAAAAATCCGAAGCCCAGCTCTACAAACTGCCGGCGCCGCCGCCTCCGGTAGCGCCCGGCCGACAGCCGCATGTCGCGGCCATGCGCTTTCTCGATTGCCTGTTCGGCCGCTGCCGCGCGCCGATTGACCTCGCGTTGCGCGAGGATGCCGAGGACGACCCGCTCGGCGCGCGCCCAGGACCGGACATGCTCTGCTGCGGCCTGCGTACGCCCGGCACGCGCTCATACTGTGCGCACCATCATGCCAGGTTTCACGGACACCGGGGAATGTGATCGGAGTGCGATCACCGGAACGCCAGCCTCTCCAATTGCCCACAATCCAAGGAACACCCATGCCCCGCAAGCCCTCCAGAAAACCCCAGCTGCCGAAACTTCCCAAGGGCGAGGCCGAGCAGGTGCGCATCCGCCGCGAGATCGGCCATGATTTTGCGCTGAAGCAGGACCGCTTCGGCCGCCAGCGCCTCACCAATGGCACTGCGGAGGCGCGCCGCGTCTACGAGGTCTCGAATGGCGGCTACACCTCCACCGGCGGCATCGTGCGCCTGCGCAATGTCGATCCGCTGGTGGGCATCACCTCGCTCACCCGCCAGCAGCGCGAGGCAGGCGGGCGTTTTCGCGACGATTTCGAGCGCGCCGCCCGCGAGGGCCTGCAGCCGCAATCCTGGAGCGAGCGCGTCGACGGCGGCAGGGTGGGCG
>NZ_JHQR01000138.1 GCF_014843825.1 Mesorhizobium silamurunense | reverse complement strand
TCTCCGCGGTAACAACCGGGCGGTTACGAGCATTTTGTTGACGCTGCCGGTTTGTGACAGATGAGGTAGAGGCCGATGACGGCGTCGGCGATACTCGCTTCTACATTCACGAAGATGCCTACGAATCGTTCATCGTCGGTTTCATGGAACGGAGCATAAGGATAATTGCCGGAAAAGGTCTTGAGCGGGCGTTCAGATAGGCCCGCTTATCACCAGCCGGGCGGCTCTCCATTATGGATGACTTCGTTCAGGACACTGTCGCTAAGGGCGCCCCTCTCGTTCACGGCGGCGAAGGGTTTTAACTGTGATCGGCTATCCGATAACGCCCAAGCCGTCCCCTGCGCACATTTTCGGCCGCAACCCCTTCAATCTTTCACGAGATTTTCGGATTCGCTTATGGCGCCCTGTTTCATATGCGCTGCTCGGTCTTGCGATCGAACAAGTGCACATTTGCTGGATCGATGACGAAGCCGATTTCCTCTCCTGGAGCTGCGGAAATTCGCTCCTTCACGACGGCATCCATCATGTCCTTGCCAGCCTTTGCGAAAATCTGAGTCTCCGCTCCAGTGGGCTCAGTCACAACGACTCTGAGCGGAATACCCTCGGGGCCGACGGAAATATGTTCGGGCCGGACGCCGTAGGTGACTGTCTGGCCATCGGCAGCAGCGGTAGCCGGGACCGGCAGTGCCAGCCCACTGTCGGACACAAACTGCTTGTTTGTCCCGGAGCCTTTGATAGTGCCTTGCACAAAATTCATTGACGGCGACCCGATAAATCCGGCGACGAAGACGTTTTGGGGATTGTCGTACAGATCGAGTGGCGCGCCGATCTGCTCGACCCGGCCGTCACGCATGACGACAATCTTGTCCGCCATGGTCATCGCCTCGATCTGATCGTGCGTCACATAGACGATCGTGGTCTTCAGGCGCTGATGCAGTTCCTTGATCTCGACGCGCATTGTCACACGCAGCTTCGCGTCGAGGTTCGATAGCGGTTCGTCGAACAGAAAGACCTGTGGATCGCGAACGATGGCACGGCCCATGGCGACACGCTGGCGCTGACCGCCGGAGAGCTGCTTCGGGTAACGGCCCAGGTATTTCGTCAGATCGAGAATCTCCGCCGCCTTGTGGACCTTCTCCTTGATTTCCGCTGGCGAGCGCTTGGCCATCTTCAGCGGGAAGCCGATATTGTCGAACACGGTCTTGTGCGGATAGAGCGCGTAGGACTGGAAGACCATCGCGATATCGCGATCCTTCGGCGGCATGTCGTTGACGATGCGCCCGCCGATGCTGATCGTGCCGTCGCTGATCTCCTCGAGACCGGCAATCATGCGCAGGAGCGTGGATTTTCCACAGCCCGACGGTCCGACGAGCACGACGAACTCGCCGTCCTCGATATCGACGCCGACACCATGCATGATTTGCACACTGCCGTAGCGCTTGAAGACCTTTTCGATTTTGACATCAGCCACGAACGCGTCTCCCTATGGTCATTGCGGCAGTTCTATCTGCATTTTCACGTCCGCCGGCGGGGCCGACGCGGCAATCTCGAACGCCCGCACGCTGTCCTTGAATTCGAATTTGCGCGTGATCAGCGGCTTGACGTCGATGGCGCCGGACGACAGCATCGCCACACAGCGCGGGAAGACATGCGCGTAGCGGAAAATGTTCTCGACCCGCGCCTCGCGGATCATCGCTGCCCCGGTATCATATGAGATCGGATCGGACTGGCCGCCGATCATGACAACACATCCGCCGGGAGCCAGCGGTTCGAACACCGTCGAGGCGGCCTTGGGTGAGCCGGACGCCTCGAACAATACGTCCACGCCCCAACCGTCGGTATCGCGCTTCACGCGTTCAGCAAGGTCGTCCTTGCCCACCTGCACGCCGATGATGGCACGGCTCAAGCTCTCAGCGATCTCGAGCTTCTTTTCGGCCAGGTCGCTCACATAAACGCGCGCGCAGCCGCCAGCCAGGGCGGAGAGTGCAGTTACGAGGCCGATCGGCCCGGCCCCAAGCACGACCGCGATATCGCCCGGTTTGATACGGGCTTTCGTGGCCGCATGGACGCCGACCGCAAGCGGCTCGACCATCGCTGCCTCCGCAAAGGACACATTGTCCGGCAGCTTGAAGGTGAAGGCTTCGGGATGGACGCAGGCCGGCCGCAGGATTCCGTGGACGGGCGGGGTTGCCCAGAACCGCACGGCTGGGTCGACATTATATTTACCGAGTCGCGTCGCCCTCGAATTCGGATCCGGGATGCCTGGTTCCATGCAGACACGGTCGCCTTCCCTCAGCGTAGTCACCTCGGAGCCAATCTCGAGGACCGTGCCGGAGGCCTCGTGGCCGAGGATCATCGGCTCCCTGACAACGAAGGGGCCGATCTTGCCGTGGGTATAATAATGGACGTCAGAGCCGCAGATACCGACCGTGTGCAACTTGATGCGCACGTCGCGCGGGCCGAGCTTTTCCTCACGCTCAATCGGAAAATCGCGGAGCGAGAGATTCAGTTTTTCCTCGAGAACAAGCGCATCCATGTGATCAGCCCTTTGCGATGATGAACGCTGCCAGAGCCAGTGCGATCACGTTGGAGATCCAGATCGACAAGCCCAAGGGTTCGATGAACCGGAACCATAGAAGCGACATCGCCACCCAGATGACGACGGAGATGAAGAGCCGATCGAACCAGTTCGTTTCGATCGGCAGAAAGCCGCTCTTTTCCGCTATCGGCGGAGCGTTCGCATCGTCGAGGATGTCGATCGGCTTGTCGATGTTTTCCATTTTGCTGGCCATGAGATCACCCTTTGACGGCGCCGAACGTCAGGCCGGCCACAATGTGCCGTTGCACGACTGAAAAGACGATCAGCGCCGGGATCAGCGTGAAGATTGAGATCGCCGCCATGATGCCCCAGGCGGTTCCGGTCGTCGTGACATACTCCGACAGTCCGGTCGTCAGCGTACGAGCGTTGAAGTTCGTCAGAGTGGCCGCCAGCAGGTATTCATTCCAGGCGAAGACCCAGGTGAGGATCAACGTGACCGCAAGGCCAGGACGGCAGAGCGGGAAGACGACCTCGGTGATCACCTTCCACGGACTCGCACCGTCCACAAAGGCGGCTTCATCGAGCTCTTTCGGAATGCCGTCCACGGTCGGCCGCAGCGTCCAGATCGCAAAGGGCAGGTTGAACGTGCAGTAGACTAGGATCATGCCGATCCGTGTGTCGAGCAGCGTGAACCCCTCGATCCTGTAGACCTTGGTCAGCAAGAGGAAGAGTGGCAGCAGGAACACCGCCGGCGGCGCCATCCGGTTGGTAATCGTCCAGAAGAAGATGCTTTCCTTGCCGCTCAGATTGAAGCGCGACAGCGCGTAGCAGGCAAAGAAGCCGAACGTCGTGGTTAGGATCGCGTTACCCGACGATATGAGCAGCGAGTTCATCATGTATCCCCTCAGGGTGGGATTGCCGATGACCTCAGTGTAGTTCTGCCAGTCGACATGCTGCAGGATCACGCTGGGTGTCGAAAACAGTTCGAACGACGGCGTCACCGAGATGACGAACAGCCAATAGATCGGGAACAGCGTCAGGAAGCTGATGAGGACCCAGAAGAAGACATAGGGCCAGGGCGTCTTCTTTTTCATCGACTAGCTCTTCCTGGGTTTACGCGGCGCGAGCATGCCCGTGTAGAGCAGCCAGCAGGCCACAATCGTGAGATAGAGGACGACGACCGAAATCGCCGACCCGTAGCCGTAGTTCGTTCGCGGAAAGACCTCCCGGAAGATGTGCACGCCGATGTAGCGGGTGGCCGAGCCCGGGCCGCCACCTGTCAGCATGAGCACCTCGTCCACGATGCGCAGAGCATCCATAAGGCGAATGAAGACGGTGGCCATCACGGCGGGGGCAATCATCGGCAGGGTAATGTGCCAAAAGATCTGCCACTTGCCCGCCCCGTCGATCTGAGCCTGCTCGAACGGGTCGGGCGGTAGCGAAACCAGCGCGGCGATCAGGGTCAAGGTCACCAGAGGCGTCCAGTGCCAAACGTCCATGATGATGGTGATGATGAAGGCGGCGGCGGCGCTCTGGCCGATGTTCAAGTCGAAACCGACGCTTGACTGGAGCAGATGCGGGATGATGCCGATGGATGGTGTCGTCATCAGCTTCCAGATCGAGCCGACGATGATTGGCGCGATGATCAGCGGCAAGGTGTGAATGGTGCGGAAGAAGGCCTTGCCCGGGAAGTCCGACATGAAGGCCTGCGCAAGCAGGTAGCCGACGATGACCTCGGTCAGGACGGCGAAGAACACGAAGGCGACGGTCACGCCGAGCGAGGCCAGGAACGCGCCGTCGAAGACGATCTGCCGGAAGTTTCCGGCGCCGTTGTAGATCATGTACGGATTGGCGGCGAAGGGGTTCCACTGGTGGAACGAGACATAAACCACGTAGAGGAACGGCAGGACACCGAAGAAGAACAGGACGACTATGGTCGGAGCCAGCAGTATCCAGCCAAACGTGTTGGATTTCATTTCCCATCCTCCCCTTGCGATCAACCTGTCCGGCACCTGTCGCATGCTACCATGTCCCGTGACGGTTGGGCCGCCGCCTCGCGAGGGCGGCGGCCCGCTCGACTACCGGGAGGATGTAGCTTACTTGCGGTAGCCGAGGGAGGTCAGTTCCTCTTCGGCCTTGGCCGCCATCTTGTCGAGACCTTCGTCAGGCCCGATCTTGCCGGTCAGGATGTCGTAGAAGATCGGCGCGGTGGCTTCGCGGACCTGGGCGTGGAACGGATAGGGCGGAGCGCCGGCAAAGAGTTTGCCCTCGTCCTTCAGCATCGTATAGAAGCCGCCGAGCTTGACATCCATGTCCTTGACCTCAGGAGCATCGAAGGTCGCGGTGTTCGTGATCCGCGGCGCAGCGACCGCCCAACCGGGCTGCACCTCGTCCTGGCCGATATATTCAAGGAACAGCAGCGCCGCTTCCTTGTTCTTCGAGGTGACCGGAAGACCGAAGGCGCCGCCGTCGTAATAGCCGACGTAGCCCTTGCCCGACTTGGCGTCATCCATCACCCCCGGCGAAAGCGTCGGCAGGGCGAAACCTACCTGGCCTGTAACCTTCGACTTCGAAGTGTCGGTCTCGATCCAGGCGGCGTTCTCACCATAGACCAGACCCTGAGCAGCACGACCGGCGGCGAAGGTCGTGGCAACCTCGCTCCAGGTCGATTGCGCCGATTCCGGCGGTGCGATGTCGCGCAGGTGCAACCACCATTTCAGGGCAGCCTTGGCTTTGTCGCTGTTCATTGCGCCGCCATGCTCGACGGTGGCCGCGTAGTTCTTGCTCGCGTCGATACCCCAGCTGTAGACACCAAAGGTTGGCGCGACCGACTCGAAGAACTCATACCATGATGCCGGATGACCGGTGTGGGCTTGCGCGGTCGAGCCCCAGAGTTGCAGATTGTGGTCCTTGCCCCATTTGGTGAAGAAGTCGGCGATTTCGGTGTATTCCTCATGGGTCGTGGCCGGCTTCAGGTCATGCCCGGTCTGCTTCTTGAATGCGGCCTTGATCTCCGGGTCGTTGAACAGGTCCTTGCGATAGCAGTAGATCTTCAGGAACGCCTCCATCGGCACGCCATAGAGGTCGCCATCCTGCTTGAAATAGTTGGCGAAGCTGGTGAATTTGGCATCGTCATAGGTCGACGCCTTGAGTTCAGGCTTGTCCTTCAGCGCCTTCGTGATGTCGGTCAGAAAGTTCCGCGCCAGGTATGAGTAGATGATGTCCTGCTCGATATAGACCACGTCGTAGATGCCGGTGCCGGCTTCCATATCCTTGATGGCCTTGTCGTACATCTGGTCCCATGAGGTGGTTTCGATGTCGACCTTTATGCCCGTCTTCTTCTCGAATTCGGGCGCGAGAACGTCCTTGATGTAATTTGACGGCGGCGTGCTTTCAGTGACGCCATGCAGGACGACGCCCTTGTAGGGTTCGGCTGCCTTTGCCCAGAAGTCGTCATTACCGGCTGCCAGCGCGGTTCCCGACATCAGCGCGACCGCAAGAACAGTCACGCCGAGCTTCACTCGAACGTTCATCTGCATTCCTCCCAAACAACGAGCGGCCCAATGCCGTCGACTGCCTTTTCCCTAGAACAAAAATCTAATTCGCGCAACTTTTGTTGTGCAAGGCTGCATATTATTTTTGCTGCAACTGCGAAGAGAAAAATTTTTAACGCCAATTTTCTCCATCCTATATGCATGATTCTAAATGATTTTTCTCGATGCGGCGATTCTGATGACGATGCGGAATGCTACGGGATCCTCTTGCGTCGATGTCAAAATTGGAGCATTTGACTCCCAGTTTGTATCTTCAGCATGCAAAATGATTTTGCAGGAGGGGAACCAATGCGGCGTCTCGGTATCCATTCGTTTGTTTGGACAAACGGCCAGACCCAGGAAGGCCTCGAAATGGCGCTCGACAAGACGGCGGAGCATGGCTTTCGCCTGATCGAATTCGCCTATCTGCGCCCCGAGAAATTCGACCTTGATCGCTTAGCCAAAAAGGCCAAGGCACTGGATGTCGAGGTCGTCGTCACGATGGGCCTGCCCGCAGACGCGGACGTCTCAAGCGAAGACAAGGCCGTGGTCGCCAAGGGAACATTGATGCTGTCCGACGCTGTCAAGGCAGTCCGCGACATTGGCGGAATCCGCTTGGGCGGCATCCTGTATTCGAAGCACGGCAAATACGACCGGATGCCGACACGCGGTGGCTGGATGAACAGTGCCGAAGCCGTTGCCGCGACCGCAAACGTAGCGAAGGACTGTGGCGTGCAAATCGTTCTCGAAGTGGTCAATCGCTTCGAATCCAACCTGCTGAACACGGCCGCGCAGGGCCTGAAATTCATCAAGGATACCGGCCGCGACGACGTTTTCCTGCATCTCGACACGTTCCACATGAACATCGAGGAGGCCAGCCCGGCCGGCGCCCTCCGCATGGCCGGCGAGAAGGTGGCCTATTTCCACTTCAACGAAAACTACCGTGGCTATCTCGGCACCGGCACGATCGACTTTCCGAGCATCTTTTCCGCGCTGGTCGATATCGGCTTTCACAACCGCGACATCACCTTCGAAAGCTTCTCAAGCGCCATCGTCGATGAAGCGCTGTCACGCGTCTGTGCTATCTGGCGCGATACCTGGGATGACAACAATCCGCTCGCCGCGCACGCCCGGGCTTTCATCGAAAGCCATTGGGCGGAGGCCGTGCGTCGGGCCGAGATCAACAAGGCTGCCTGAGGGGTCAAGGACTGTGGGCCGGTCGCGACCCGCGCCGCCGGGATCGAAGAGGATGGGAGGATGGAACAGGAATAGCCAATGCCGACGAACGAGGCACCGGTGTTGCGCCGTTGCTCCTTGGCGCCAGCAATGTCGCCAAGAGTTTTGGCGGCGTCCCGGCGCTAATCGACGGCCAGATCCAGCTGCGCGCCGGCACGGTCAATGCGCTCTGCGGCGGGAACGGCGCCGGCAAGTCGACCTTCCTCGGTATTCTGATGGGCATACTGCGACGCGACGCAGGGTCTGTAGTGGTCAGGGGTCGCGAGGTGAACTTGTCCTCACCAGCCGAGGCGGTGTAGCGCACATTTTATCGGCGCGCGGCAGTTTATCGAGACAAAACGGTCCGGCGTTTGCCGTCGTAAGGCGGCAAACCGGGCTCTGGTGCGGTATAGGCTGGGAGCGAATATGCAGGAGCCTGCCATGAACCATGCGACCTTTGCCAGCAGCTCTCCGCGCAGGATTCGTCAGAGCAACGCGGTGGCGACATTGAACGCCCTCCATCGCTTCGGTCCGCTGAGCCGGGCAGAACTTGCCAGGCACATGGGGGTGAACCGTTCGTCGGCTGGCAATATCGTTCTGGAACTCGTGGAGGTCGGGCTTGTTCGTGAGGTCCCAGAGACCAACCTTACGAATTCGGCAGGTCAACCCAGAGCCGGGAGACCGGGCATCCTCGTGGAAATTGTACCCGAGGCTGTTTTCTTTATCGGCGTCGAAATAGGCGTTGAGCATATGACCTGCGTTGAGATTGACCTTGCCGGCAAGATCATCCACAGCGCCACAAACCGCTTCGACGGGCACAATAGCGATCCGCAAGACGCGGTTCGCGTCGCCATCAACCGGGCTTTCGCCGAGATCGGCAAGGACAGGCTGGTGCGGTGCCAAGGGCTCGGGATTACGGTGCCGGGGCAAATGGATCAGAACGGTTTCATCCATGTCGCACCTATACTCGGATGGCGAAATCTTGATCTCACAGCCCTCACCCGAAGCCTTCTTCCCGCTGAAATTCCGGTGTGCGCGGAAAATGACGGCAATGCATTCGGCATCGGCATCACCTACAGCCAGCCGGAAGCGGCGAGCGGCGTGACCTTCTTCATGGTCATCGAGACCGGCGTCGGCGGCGGAATCGTGATCGACGGCAAGCTGTTTCGTGGCGGCAATGGTCTTGCAGGCGAAGTCGGCCACCTCAAGACACGAAACCCGACGTACCGCAATCTGGAGCAGGCCTTCGGACGCGATCGAATTCTGTCTTCCTACCGACAATTCAATCCGGACGCCGACCTTGACGCGTTTTTGCGCAACGTCCGCGACCGCGTCCCGCAAGCAGTGCAACTCGCAGAGGAATGGGCCACCCTATTTGCATTTGCCGTCGTTCAGATATCGCGGTTGATTGATCCCAACCGCATCGTTTTGGGCGGGTCTGTAGCAGAACTCTACCCATTGGTAGCCGCACGGGTCGACGCGCATATCCGCAGCCTTCAGGCCGAAACCTTTCCCATTCCAGAGATCGTCTTCAACGAGAGCGCCGCATACGGATCCGCTTTCGGAGCCGCTTGCATCATGCACCAGCGCTTCATGTCGCTCGACAACCAGATGTTCAGCAGGGACGCGGTTTCGGGCTCCGAGACTTCCGAAGCCTGAAATGCGAGACGGCCTCAAACGCAGGATCTGACATTTGACGAACGACCCTACCCAAACACTGGCGCCGGATTCACTCGGGCCGACCGTCACTGTCGGAGAGATACTGGTCGAGATCGTCGCGAGCAAAGCCGGCGCTGGCTTTAGGGAGCCCATCGAGTTCATTGGCCCGTTCCCGAGCGGCGCGCCCGCAATCTTCATTGATCAATGCGCTCGTATGGGCGGAGCGGCCGCGATTGTCGGTGCGGTTGGCGATGACGATTTCGGTGTCGTCAACACCGAACGTCTGAAGCGGGACGGCGTCGACATTTCCGCTATTGCCGTTTCGTCGGATTTCCCGACCGGCAGCGCCTTCGTCCGGTACCGCAAGGACGGTAGCCGAGATTTTGTATACAACATCGCCAAGTCCGCAGCGGCCCGCTTGGAATGGACTCGCGAGGTCGAGGCACTCATCACACGCTGCGGCCATATCCACGTCATGGGAACCGTCTTCGCCAGCCCCGCAGCTTGGGCGATCACCGAACATGCGATCGCTGTGATCAAGGCGCGCGGCGGCACGATGTCGCTTGATCCGAACCTGCGCAAGGAACTGCTGACCCACGGCCAGACCGAGGAGAAATTCGCGGCCCTCGTCGACAAGGCAGACTTGTTGCTGCCGTCGGGCGAAGAGTTGTTCCTCGCCGCAGGTGTGGACACCGAGCAGCCCGCGATAAAGGCGCTGTTCAACCACGGCGTCAAAGAGATCGCGATCAAGCGCGGCAAGGATGGATCGTCGGCCTACCATCGATCCGGCGCGCATGCGCAATGTCCCGGCTTTCTCGTCGATGAGACGGATCCGACCGGCGCCGGCGACTGTTTCGGCGGAGCATATGTCGCATGCCGGCGGCTGGGCATGCCCATCGAGCGGGCGCTCGAATTCGGCAATGCGGCCGGCGCACGCAACGTGACGCGCCTGGGTCCAATGGAGGGCGCTGGCACGCGCGCCGAACTGGAAGACTTCATTGCACGAACGGCGAGAAGAAGCTGATGCGCGTGGCGATCGAAGATTTGCCGTCCCTGCATAGGCAAGGAAAGAAAATGGGGGTGACCTCGGTCTGCTCCGCACACCCGTTGGTGCTGAAAGCCGCACTGCGCCGCGGCCGGGACACAGGCACCACCGTTCTGCTCGAGGCGACGTGCAATCAGGTCAACCATCTGGGTGGCTATACCGGCATGACGCCGTCTGACTTCGCGGCCATGGTGGAGACGCTCGCGGCGGCGGAGCAATGTCCGAAGCATCTAATCGTGCTTGGCGGCGACCATCTCGGGCCCAATCCGTGGAAGGACCGGGATGCCAGTGAGGCAATGGGGCAAGCGGGGGCGATGGTGGATGCCTATGTCCGAGCGGGCTTCCGAAAGATCCATCTCGATGCCTCGATGGGCTGCAAGGGGGAACCCATCGCGCTCGATGACCACATCGTGGCTGAGCGCGCGGCCAGACTGGCGGGCGTTGCGGAACGGGCGGCGAGAGAAAGTGGAGGGGCGAGTCCGATCTACATCATTGGCACGGAAGTGCCGCCGCCCGGTGGTGCCGATCATGCGCTGGATGCGATCACCCCGACCAGCCCCGCGGCTGCCCGTCAAACGCACGCCGTTCACGCGAAAGCGTTCCAGTCTGCCGGGCTAGACGACGCGTTTTCCCGCGCCATTGGCCTTGTGGTGCAGCCGGGCGTGGAGTTCGGCAACCAGAACGTGATTTTCTACGATCGGGTGAAAGCCCACGCTCTGGCGGCTACGCTAAGCGAATTGCCGACGCTGATCTTCGAAGCCCATTCGACAGACTATCAGGGCGAAGGCCCATTGCGTGAACTCGTCGAGGACGGCTTTGCCATCCTCAAGGTCGGCCCGGAACTTACCTTCAAGCTGCGCGAAGCGCTTTACGCACTCGACCTGATCGCTTCCGACCTCGTGCCCGGCTATGGCGAACGCCCGCTTTATCATGCCATGGAGGCTCTGATGCGCGTCGCCTCGAAGAATTGGGAAAGTCACTATCGCGGCGACGATGCCGAAAAACGCGTCCTGCGCCATTACTCTTACTCGGATCGGATCCGATACTATTGGGCCACCCCGCAAGCCAGAGAAGCTTGTGACCGGCTCTTCATGACGCTGAAAGGTCGGATCGTGCCGGTGACTCTCTTTCTACAGCACCTGCCTTCGGCAGCTGCCTGGGCCGACCTCGACTGCGACGGCGAAGAGATCGTGATCGGTCACATCCGGCAAAGCATTGAAACCTATGGTCGGGCGTGCGGCACCTGACCGTCGAGCGCTACGGATAACGCAAACGGAGGAAGACGGTGGCGTTGGACAAATTCAGGATCGACGGGAAAACCGCGTTGGTTACGGGCGGAAGCCGTGGCATCGGCCTGGCCATCGTGAAGATCTTTGTGGAGGCCGGCGCAAACGTGGTGATCACAGGCCGGACCTGCACAGATGCGGTGAAGGACCTTCTGGAGGAGCATCGCGACCGTGTCGCCTGGAGCGCGGGGAATGTCCGCGATCGTGAAACGCCCGGCAGACTGGTCAGCGCGACGCTCGAACGGTTCGGTCAGCTCGACATCCTCGTCAACAACGCCGGCGTTGCCGACAATGGCAATTTCCATGAATTCGATGACGAGCGCCTCAACTTCATTCTCGAGACAAATCGTGTTGCTCCATTTCGCATTGCGCGAGAGGCGATAAAGCCGATGCTGCGCCAGGCTGGCGGCGCAATTCTCAACATCGGCTCGATTTCCGCCGATGTGGCCAACAAGCCGCAACTGCAAGTCGCCTACAATTCCTCGAAGGCCGCAATTCACCAAATGACGAAGGTCATGGCCTTCGAATATGCGGCCCGCAACATACGCGTCAACGCCCTGGCACCTGGCTATGTGATCAGCGACATGACCGAAGGCGGCATAGCCAACCCGCAGTGGAACAGCGTCTGGACCGAGAATACGCCGATGGGCCGCTTCGCTGAACCGGAGGAAATGGCCACCTGCGCGCTGTTCCTGTGCTCGGACGCGGCAAGCTATGTCACCGGCGCCGTGCTCACGGCGGACGGCGGCTACACCACTCACTGAACCAACAGGGATCGGAAAGACATCATGGTAGGGAAACTAGAAGGCAAGGTTGCAGCAGTTACTGGAGGCGCGTCGGGCATCGGACTGGCAAGCGTGGAGGCCATGCTTGGTGAAGGCGCGACCGTGGTCATGATCGATCGTAACCAGACGGCTATGGAAGCGCTTTGCGAGAAGCTGGGTAAAAAGGCCATTCCGCTCACGATCGACCTGCTCGATCCGGCGAGCTGCGCAACGCTTCTGAATGGCATCGTCGAGAAAGCGGGGCATCTCGACATCCTTCATGCCAATGCAGGTTCATACATCGGGGGCGATTTGACCGAGACGGACCTCGATGCCATCGACCGGATGCTGAACCTGAACGTCAACGCGGTCATGAAGAACGTCCGGACCGTAATCCCGCACATGATCGAACGCGGCGGTGGCGACATCGTCGTCACCAGTTCGGTTGCCGGTCATTTTCCAGTGCCGTGGGAGCCGGTCTATTCGGCATCCAAATGGGCCATGACCTGTTTTGTGCAGACGATGCGCCGCCAGTTGAACAAGCACGGGATTCGCGTCGGACAGGTTTCTCCGGGTCCAGTGATCTCCGCCCTTCTTGCCGATTGGCCGGAAGAAAATCTCCGCAAGGCTAAGGAGAATGGTAGCCTGATTGAACCGAAGGAGGTCGCGGATGCGGTTATGTTCATGCTGACCCGACCGCGCAACGTCACGATCCGGGACGTGGTCGTCCTGCCGACCAATTTCGACATCTGAACCGGAAGCGGGCAGCCGTCGCGTGACCAGGAGCGAGCGTTCCCATGAATGACCTAGCGGGTCGTACGGTCGTGATTACCGGCGCCGCCGGCGGAATTGGCAAGGCAATGGCGGAGTGTTTCGCGGCGACCGGGGCACGACTTGCCCTTGTCGACATCAACGACCCGTCGGGGTTGGCATCGCGCCTTGGGGCCCACCATAGAAGCTTCGTCCTCGATCTTGAAGATCCGGCTGCCATCGCTTCCGTCGTCGACCAGATCGGCGCGGCGATGGGAATCGACATCCTCGTCAACAACGCCGGGTTGGGCATTGTTTTCCCTGCGGAAGAAGCAAATGTCGAGGTTTGGGACAAGACGATGCGGATCAACCTCCGAGGTCCTTGGCTCGTCGCCGCCGCTGCCCTGCCCTATCTCAAGACCTCGGGGCGAGGTCGCGTCATCAACATCTCCTCGCAAGCCGGCGTTATCGCCATCGAGGAGCATGCTGCCTATGGCGCCAGCAAGGCAGGCCTGATCAACCTGACAAAGGTGATGGCTATTGAATGGGCCAGGTTTGGCATTACCGCCAACGCAATCGCACCAACGGTAGTCGAAACGCCGATGGCGCTTGTCGGGTGGTCTGGCGAAAAAGGAGAAAAGGCCAAAAGGGATATTCCTGTCGGGCGCTTTGCCAAGCCTTCGGAGATCGCGGCCGCAGCACGCTATCTCGCATCCGACGAGGCTGGAATCATCAATGGGGCGGTGCTGATGGCAGACGGCGGCTTCAGCGTGAAATAGAAGCTTCACCTCTCGCCGTATCGTAAGCTTTCCCGCTCGAGGGGAGCCAGAGCGAAGGCGTTCCAGAACAGGTTCTCGAACTCGTGTCCTTTCCCCTTATGCCGCAGATGCAAACTCGGCTATGTCCTGTTTGATCAGGTCCGCGGCCTTCTCAGCAAGGCAATAAGTCGCCGCTACCGTATTGGCTGAGACGAGGGTCGGCATAATGGACGCGTCGACAACCCGCAGCCCCTGCACGCCATGCACGCGCAACGTTTCGGGATCGACGACCGCTTCCGGGCCGCGTCCCATCGCGCATGTGCCGACCGGATGAAACAGCGTGCCGACGCGTTCGCGGATGAAAGCGTCCAGCGCGCCGTCGCTTTGCGATGGATTTGCCGTGTCACTGCTGGCGGTCGAGGGGCCGGCCCGAGCGATCGAACACCCGATCGATCTTTCGCCATGATGAAATCGTTCTCGTGCAGTCCTTTTATCTTCTTGGTGCTCAGGGAAACCGTCACATAACCCCAGCCGAAGCTGATGTCGGGGTGATGGCTTTCGGTTTCGGCGAGCTCACCGATCTCCTAAACAAGGGCGAGCGCGTCCCGGAAATTGCGGCATCGGAAGCTCCGCTGGATGCGGTGGGCATCGTCACCCAGCTCCCAATCAGGAGCCTGTGCCTGGAAGCGTTGGGCTTCATCACGCGTGAGCGGCGGGACGCCGCCGCGACAAGGCGTACATGTTTTCTCGGCAAGAGTGTCGGTCATGTTCTTATCTCCAAGACCATTTTTAGCAGCAAAAACGACAGCGACGAGCGCCTATCGATCGATCTCCCCGAACACGATGTCGAGCGAACCGATGATCGCCGAGATATCGACTCGCATGTGCCCGCGTCGCTGGCCTCCCGTCGTCCTGGCTATAATTTCAGGCGCCGCTCAGTAGTCCATTCCGCCCATTCCGCCCATACCTCCTGCGCCACCCATAGCGGGCGCATCCTTCCGCGGAATGTCCGCGATCATTGCTTCAGCGGTGATCAGGAGCGCGGCAATCGAGCCGGCATCCTGCAGGGCCGTCCGAACGACCTTGGCGGGGTCGACGATACCGGCCTTGATCATGTCGACGTAGAGTTCGGTCTGAGCATCGAAACCTTGATTGTGATCCTTGCTGTCCATGAGTTTCCCAACGACGATCGAGCCTTCAACGCCGGAATTCTCGGCGATCTGGCGGATCGGCGCTTCAAGTGCCCTCAGCACGATCGAAATGCCAGCCGTCACATCGGCATTGGCGCCGGTCAGACCCTTGAGTGCCGACCTGGCGCGCAGCAGCGCCACGCCGCCGCCTGGAACGATGCCTTCTTCGACAGCGGCGCGCGTGGCATTCAGCGCGTCGTCGATGCGGTCCTTCTTTTCCTTGACCTCGGACTCGGTGGCGCCGCCGACGCGGATCACCGCAACGCCGCCGGCAAGCTTCGCCAGCCGCTCCTGCAGCTTTTCCTTGTCATAGTCGGAGGTGGTGTCCTCGATCTGTCCCTTGATCTGCTGGATGCGCGCCTGGATGGTCGCCTTGGTGCCGGCGCCGTCGATGATCGTGGTGGTGTCCTTCTCGATCAGCACGCGCTTGGCGCGGCCGAGCATGTCGATGGTGATGTTCTCCAGCTTGATGCCCAACTCCTCGGAAATCATCTGGGCGGCGGTGAGCACGGCAATATCTTCCAGCATCGCCTTGCGGCGGTCGCCGAAGCCTGGCGCCTTGACGGCCGCGACCTTGAGGCCGCCGCGCAGCTTGTTGACGACCAGCGTCGCCAGCGCTTCGCCTTCGACGTCCTCGGAGATGATCAGCAGCGGCTTGCCGCTTTGTACGACCGCTTCGAGGATCGGCAGCAACGCCTGCAGATTGCCGAGTTTCTTCTCGTGGATGAGGATGTAGGGGTCCTCCAGCTCCGCGCGCATCTTGTCGGCATTGGTGACGAAATAGGGAGAAAGATAGCCACGGTCGAATTGCATGCCTTCGACGACATCGAGTTCGGTCTCGGCGGTCTTGGCTTCCTCGACGGTGATGACGCCGTCATTGCCGACTTTGTTCATCGCCTTGGCGATCATGGCGCCGACCGACGCGTCGCCATTGGCGGCGATCGTGCCAACCTGGGCGATCTCGTCCGAGGATTTGACTTTCCTGGCCCGGGCTTGAATGTCCTTCACCACGGCAGCCACAGCAAGGTCGATGCCGCGCTTGAGATCCATCGGATTCATGCCGGCGGCAACAAATTTTGTGCCTTCGCGCAGAATGCAAGCGGCAAGCACCGTCGCTGTCGTCGTGCCGTCACCGGCAAGGTCGTTGGTCTTCGAGGCCACTTCACGCACCATCTGCGCGCCCATGTTCTCGAACTTGTCGGAAAGCTCGATTTCCTTTGCGACGGCGACCCCGTCCTTGGTGATGCGCGGCGCGCCATAGGCCTTGTCGATGATGACATTGCGGCCCTTGGGGCCGAGCGTCACCTTGACGGCATTGTTGAGAATTTCGACGCCACGCAGCATCCGGTCGCGGGCATCGGTAGCGAATTTGATTTCCTTGGCAGACATGATTTTACGTCCAGTTCAGTCTAGAAATTAGCAGAGCGCAAATCGCCCGGTCAGGCGGCTTTCTTGGTCGCTTTGGTCTTCTCGACGATGCCCATAATGTCGCTCTCCTTCATGATCAGGAGATCCTCGCCGTCGATCTTGACCTCGGTTCCGGACCATTTGCCGAACAGGATGAGATCGCCGGCTTTGACGTCGAGCGGGATCAGCTTGCCGCTTTCGTCACGTGAACCTGGGCCGACGGCGATCACTTCGCCTTCCTGGGGCTTTTCCTTGGCGGTGTCGGGAATGATGATCCCGCCCTTGGATTTGGTATCGCCTTCCGCGCGTCGAATGACGACGCGGTCGTGGAGTGGTCGGAATTTCATTGGGGGTTCTTTCTGCCGCCGCACATAGAGCGACTGCAACACCTACCATAGCCCCTTTGGCACTCGAATGATAGGAGTGCCAAATATTTAATTCCTCAAGCCGAAAATATTTGAAATGTAAATCACTCGTTGTTACCGGCGCTTTTGACCGCCAGAAAGGCGGAGCAATAAGCAATTTTATTATAATTCATCCATCTTAACTTTTCAGAAAAACAGACTATATTAATCCTAAATTACGAACAAACCGTATTTATACTTTATTTAATGTGCATTCGAGACACATATATAGATCGCGTGGATTTGGCAGATTTGGTTTTCGCGGTCCCGATCGACATAGGTCCGCGACCTTCGACCCGCCATGAAGCACCGAATTTTCGACAGCAAATGTATAGCGCTTATCCGGCACGCATGTCGCTCTGTTCGAGCCTTTGAACCACGGCGCTGACCACGGATGTACTGGCAGCATTGGGACCTTTCCGGTTCGGATGGAAAAGATGCAGGAGGGGCGTCGGCGTGCTCCTGCGGAAAGCCGCACCCATGGCCAGTCGCACCACGTAGACCGTCGTTGACTTTTCATCCGCGTTCCGGCTGCCGGGTTTTGAGGCGCCGCAACCTGCCGGAGACTACCGCGTCGATCACGACGAGGAATCGATTGAGGGGATCCTCCAGGCTTGCCTGGCGACGCGTCGGCGCGTTCATTCACCTGCCGGCAATCGCCCTGCAGAGTTCGGCGCAACAGATGGTGCAGCTCAGCCCAGCAGACCTTGACGCCGCTCTCGAAAAGGACCTTGGATAATCATGACCGCACCATTCTTCATGCAACGCAGCCTTCCCGCGTGGGGAGCGCTTGCCTGCGCTGCGGCGGCGGCTTTCCATGCGAGCCGCTTCAAAAATGATGCTGCGAAACGGCGCTGGCTTTATCCGACGAACGCCTCACGCAACCGAGCGAACATGCCGGGCTGTCTCCCGGTAGGCACCGCACGGATGTGATGGGCGGCCGTTGCGGCGGTCACCGTCGCGCCAAAATGACAATAGCAGATGATCTCATGCAATTGCCTGTCGGTCAGTTCGAAGAACCGCTTCGCTTCGCCGTAGTTGTCGTTTTCCAACCCGGCGGCGCGGAGGACAGGATCCTCGAAAGCGACTGAGATCGGCGAGCCGTCGCCGCGCATGGCCGCGCGTACTCTAACCGGCTGATACTCGGTCTGAGGCAGTGTCGAGAGACGCCGGTCAGGGTTCCGTTCCAGGAGCTCCGCCCAGCGTTCAAGACGTTCGCTGCGCGACATGGCCTGGCGCGGGTAGGCCTGATCGATCTCGGCGACGATCTGCAGTTGCTCGATCGTCTGGTGCTTCATGTTGGCCTCCTATTCGGACGATAGTTGGTCCACCCATTTCCTACTTATACCTGGGACCAACGTGACTCCAACGGATCATCAAGTCCAATCACGATGATGCCTGGAGGGCTTCGTTCACGCAGATGTAGAGGCTTCGCAAAGACCCGGCCATAATTTGGCGAACGCGGTCAAATGCGCGGCTGTGCGACGATGTTGGTCTGGAGTCCGTGCCGATCGAGGTGATCGACGGGCAGAGTCTGTGCTGGAGTAGCCCGGCTCCATTGCTGGCCGGGCAGCGGGATCAAGGGAGTGGCAGTTTAGCTTCGAAACCGCCGAAGGCCGGGCTGATGCGAGTTCTCCGCCCGGTCGTTAGGCCCTTGTGGCTCCAGTGTACGACTTCCGGCATGACCTGGCGCCTGGCTACTCCGTAGTATCGCAGTTTGTCCGTGTCGAAACCATTATCGAAGTTACCCGGCCCGATGGCGGAGTGTTGCGGATTGCGCGCGATCCAGGAACCGGTCCGTCCAACAGGTTGAGCGGAAGCCATCTCAAAACCGGTCCAGGCTGTGCGTCGTCAGGATGGTAGCCGAACCAGCGAAACAGCCAATCAGGGATCCCTTCCTTCGACCTTTAGAGACTGAGCAGTCAGCTGCCGACAAGCGAGAATGACGATCGCTCTCACTGCTGCGGCGCTGGTATCGGTGTGCCGCCAAACCAACCAGCCGCATACGCAATCACGACCAATACCACGATCACGGCTACCACGCCGTACCAGAGGCGCCTGTCCTTGAGATCCATCGTTACCTCCTGCCCCCTACGTGTTGGCCACTGGGCGAATTCCTTGAGCCTTTGGCCGTCATTTCCCAGATGAGCGACCCATTTGCCCTCTGGTAGGCGCACAGTAGGCTGGATAAGGGTCTTTGAGAAGCGCGCAATACGACCGCGCCGGCATGATCGCCAGCGGCTGCGACCGGCGGCTGCAGGCGTGCTCGACGAGTAGCGTTGCGGCATGGATGTCAAAAGATCGGCGATGCCATCCAGCGCCCGTGTGATCGATGCGGCGCGCGTTATCCTGATCTTCCAGCACGGCTCCGCGCAGCCGCACCCCTCATTAGACCGTTTCGAGCCGACTGAACCGAACTGGGATGAGTTTCCGAGTCTTGAGTTGCCCTGCCGCGCCCTTGTCGATGACAGTCAGCAACTGTACTTCTTCAGATCCAACAGGCAGTACCAGGCGTCCCCCTGGCTTGAGCTGCTCAAGCAAAGCCGACGGCGTCCGTTCAGCCGCCACGCTGACCAGGATCTTGTTGAATGGGGCGTGCTCGGGCCAGCCGCGAGACCCGTCTCCGACACGAATGGTGATATTGGAAAAGCCGAGGTCCTGCAGGAGGCGCCGCCACGCTGACCAGGATCTTGTTGAATGGGGCGTGCTCGGGCCAGCCGCGAGACCCGTCTCCGACACGAATGGTGATATTGGAAAAGCCGAGGTCCTGCAGGAGGGCCTCGGCATGGCTTGCGAATTCCTCGATGATTTCGACGCTCCAAACTTGCTCGGCGAGTTCCGCGAGGATTGCGGTTTGATAGCCCAGGCCGGTGCCGATCTCGAGCACTGCCTCATGCGGTTGGGGAGCAAGGAGATCGGTCATCAGAGCGACAATGAAGGGCTGCGAGACAGTCTTGCCGAAACCGATCGGCAGCGGCATGTCCTGGTAGGCATAAGGCGCGACCGGGGCTGGCACGAAGAGATGTCGCGGGACCCGCCGCATCGCTGCCAGCACCCGCTCATCGAGCGTTGCCTTGCCGAGTTCTTCGCTTGCAAGGTCGGCATGTATCGCAATCATCTCGACCATGTGCCTACGTAGAACCGCGAGCTGCTCTTCGTTCATCGGTTTCATGACGGTGGGGCTTTCCGCGACCAGTCTGCTGCCTGATAGCCTATACCCTGTTCGTCTTGTCACAGTAACCATGTCGTCGAGAACGCGGCTTCGGTTGGGGCGGGTTGTACCGCCCTGCTATTTCGTCGCGTCCTTGGTGCTCTCCCGTTCCTCGCACCGGGGGGGTGGAACGGCGTGCGCATCAGAAGCTCGCCAGCCAGGCGACAACATCAATATAGCGGATCGCCAGCCAGTTGAGCACCAATAGGAAGGCCAAAACGACGCCGAACCCTGCGCTGTCGCTCACTGGCTCCTTCCCGTGCTGATCGTGCGTGATCTGGTAATTGACGATGACCGAACCTGGGCGAGCCAGCAGCGCTATTCGCGCTGCAGGCGAGGCGAGGGCGAACGCCGGCACAGCCGGCGCGGCGCTCCCGTTGCATTTACGCCGCCTCCGGACCGTCACTACGGCGCTGTTTGGATGCGCGTTCCGGCCTCCGCTTCCGCCGAGGCCAGCAGTAGCGGCTCATTTCTCGAGCTTCCACGGACAACCGGGATAAAGCTAAAAATCGCGACTCGGTCCGTAGTCGCCGATTGGGGCGACATGCGAGACCAAGCCGGTCTCGGGCGACCAGGCGTGGAGCGCAAAGCCCGGAGGCTCGAGGATAAATCGGATGGGCTGGCCCGGGCGAAGATCAAGCGCCAGCTGATGCGCCACTCCGGGCACAACGAAGCCGACCGTGCCGGCCCAGCGACGGGTGATGGGGCGATGGTGATGGCCGGCGACCACGCATTCAATTTCAGGATGGCTTTCGACAAGCCCCGCGAATGCGCTGTCGGTTCGGCACATCGTCGCGTCCATCCCGCTGACACCGGTAACGAAGGGTGGGTGATGCATGAAGACCAGCGTCGGGCGACCGTCGCCTTCAGCGAGACGATCGGCAAACCAAGCCGCTCGTGCGGCGCAGATAGCACCGCCGACCTTTTCCGGCACCACCGTGTCGAGGCCGATGAGCCGAACTGGAAAATCCTCGACAACGTAATGCAGAAAATCCTCAGCTTGGCGCAGATAGGGATAGGCCGCGGCGAGGCCGTCGCGCATCGCCTCGCGCCGGTCGTGATTGCCCGGAATGACGAATACCGGCATTGCCAGGCGGGACAAGATATCAACCACGAGAGCGTACTCGTCCAGGCCCCCGCTATCGGCAAGATCGCCCGTGACGAGGACGCAATCGGGAACAGGGTCCAGGGCAGCGATCGTGGCAATGGCGCGCCGCGTCATGGCATTGGTGTCGATGCCACCATATACCATTTGGCCAACGGGATGGACATGGAAGTCGCTAATCTGCGCAACGAGCATGGAAAGAAGTCCAAGTGGAGGGATAAGGGGGGCGCCGGTTGGCGCCCGTGCGGTGAATGGAGTGGCGCCGATGCGGATCGGTACCTTACCTGCTCCGAAGCCGTGAGCTTTCGGAGCCCTGCTATCTCATCAGAGCCTGAGTTTCCTGGCAAGGCGTTCGGCCATCCTCGGGGGGAGACCGGTAATTTTGCTGGGGTAAATTCCGCCCCTTGATCGAGGTAATCCATTCGATCGTCGCGTCCATGACGAAAACGACCGTGTTTGATCGGACCTTGCTGCCAATCCCTGTAGACACTACCCCAGCAAAATTACCGGTCTCACGGTTCATGTCCAAGGCAACAGCTCCGAGGCACGGCTTTCACCATTTGGCCACATCTGTGGCAGCCGAGGGCCACAACTAAGGGATACTCTTTGTTGCCATCAAGATGATCCTCCTTCGAGCAAACGGGAACGGAAAGATCATGCGCATGCTGACGACAATCGCCGTCCTTTTGGCACTCGGCGTGGCGTCGCCAGTTTACGCTCAATCCCCGGGCGCGCAACTTCCCCCAGATGTAACCCAGTGGACTGCACCCTTGGGTGAGACACTCCGAAGGGTGAGTTCGGCGTTTATCTGATTTCCGATGGCAGCAATGTTCCGTACCGGTGCAAGATCCGAGCACCCTCCTTCGCCCATCTGCATTCAATGGATTTCTTGTGTCGGGGCCACATGATCGCCGATGTCTCCGCGATCATTGGTTCGCTCGACATCGTGTTCGGAGAGATCGATCGTTAAGCCGAGTTGCACATCTCGGCTGCTGGAAGATGGGCCTACAATCGCAGGATCATCCGTGGTTTATCGAAGTCGCGCAAAACTCACGCACAAGCAGCGCTATTGCGTTGATGGAGTTCCCTTGGCTACCAAGCGCAACGAACGCCGGCGGAAGAAAGAGGCGGCTTAAGGAAGTGACTTGGCTAGATCAACCGATGCCGCTCCTTAGATTCGTTTGCCCGTCGCCTCGTGCCATTGGTGTCATTGGTTTTAGCTCGCTGCGTCGCGTCGCTTTGAGCCCGATCTGAGTTCTTCTTCCTTCCGCTAGCGCCGCCTTCATTCTCCCATCGCTCGATCGCCCTCCGTTCGAGCGCCTTACGCGTCTTAAGCACGTCGAACTCAATGCCAACGCCAGCCGATAGAGCTTCACTTGCGATGGCGTCGGCAAGATCGGCGTCGGAGATTTCCAGTTCAGGAAAGATCTGTCTTATTGCTGCTAGGGCTTCCGAGAGAGCAAATGGTTTCGGGTCTCTTTGGACCTCGTTGAGGAAGGCGCCAATTGCGGCGCGCACTTCAGGCTGAATTCGGTGGGTCGGGTCCGCGCTATTCATGGCGATTCTCCCTGGCAATCGTCTTAACGGTGCATACGCGTTGAGGGTTCCCCCACGCGCGCGGGCACCAGTTTTCGCGGGTATGAGTGATTGGCGCATTTACCGTGGCATTTATTGGCTAAGTTCTCCGGCCATTCGCGCAGTTGGTGGAACAGTGCCAGGGCCACGGTCTTTGGGATTTCGACCGGACGGTCACATCCCGATCCCCAGGCCGCGCTTTCTGCCGAAGCTCCACTCGATGCCGCCCCTGTTTTGTACCATTCCGGTGATGTGCTGGCCGATCCGCTTGTCGAGGATCGGTTGCCATGAAACGAGCTGAAAGCCGAAACCATCGTCCAGCATGGCGAAGCGCCCGCTGGCAAGACGGACGGAGCCGAGGAGTGTGCCGCCGACATAGTTGCCGGGCTGTGTGGGCTCGAAGGTGAGGCCGCGAGCAGCGGCCATTTCCTTGCCGACGCGCGCGACCTCCTGGCGCTCCAGCGTGACTACAAGGTCGCGCGAGAAGGTGATGGTCCGGCTCGTCGCGTCGCGTTCGGCATGGCCCATCCTGACGAGCTGGGTAGCACGTTTGTCGAGAGCGTTGTCCACGTCGAGACCAAAGCCTGACCGGGCCACCGGCACAGGGTTCTTGGCCGTAAGCTCCCGATCGAGCCAGGTGGCGCCGTCGCTGCCGATCTGCGCGTCAAGATCGAGCGTCGAGAGCATGCGGATACCGGGGGGCTTGAGCTACGTGTGACGGGTGCCATCAACGAGACGGAGAAAATTGACGAACGGGCCCAAAATCATTTTCTTGAAAACTCGTAGATTTATCCGACAACGCTCAATTCAAACTCGAAGAATTAAGCATAACATACTGATATGTAATAATATCGGGCCGCACACGCTACGCCACAGCTTCGCCACCCACCTGCTGGAGGACGGCACCGACATCCGGGTCATCCAGGTGCTGCTCGGGCACGCCAAGCTCGACAATACAGCCCTCTACGCCAAGGTCGCGACCCGCACGGTGCGTGCCATCACGAGCCCGCTCGACAAGCTCGGCCTGTTCAAGGAGGCAGAGATCTCGCCTGACGGCTGAGCCGTGCGCGCCTCGATTGAGGTCGCCGACATCTTCCGCACTGCAGGCCCCGCATACCGTGCCGCCCATGCCGGACATCTGAGCTTACATCAGCTCAAGGTGATGTCGGCGATCGAACATTGCCGCACCGCAGCCCTTGGCGGTCACGTCGAGGCCTGCGCGGACTGTGGCCATTGGCGCATCGCCTTGTCCGAATCCGCGACTTCGATCATGATTCTCGTGAGCCATCCCTCAGATTCGCACAATTCATCTCGCCAGGAATCGCAAATCGAACTCGTCCGTCTCGTTCAATCCACTAGACGGCGCTATCGCGTGTTACAGGTGCCGGAACCGTTGTAGAGCTTCTGTGAGGTTCCGCCGGCCTTAAGAAACTGCCAATCATAACTATCCGGATACATGTCGATCTTGAGGAAGCCATAGTACTTGGCGTCGAAATCAATTTTGATCGGGAGTTTTTGTGCGTACTCTTTATAGAGCTTTTTGCCCCCAGTCCCTACTACAAACGCGCGGAGGCCGCCTTCGACTGCCTCGCCTGCGGAGTTGTGCGGCGCCAGATGCTCAAAATCGTGGTCATGTCCATTCAGAACCAACGACGCATGTGCTGCATAGAATAGGTCGAAAATAGGAGACAGGCCTTCCTGCCTGACTGGCTTTGCATATTCGAGGTCATCGCTCTCGTCGTGGCCGTGACGCCCCGAGCTGAATACTGGGGCGTGCCAAAACGCGAGGACACATCGTTCAGGCGAGTCTCTCAGGGCCTCTTGGAGCCAAAGATACTGACTACCCCCAGCTTTCGTGTCGATCTCGCTGTTGATCGCGAAGAGGCGCCAGTATCCGGCTGCCCCTTCCGGAAACGCAGCGGCATAGTACCCCTTATCGTCACCCGCCTTACCATCGCCGATCCACTGGTTGTCCTTAAACTCGGTGTAAAACCACTTGCCAGAATGCGTTTTCAGATCGTGGTTCCCAGGCACTGGCATGACAGTCGTTTTCGGATCGGATAGAGCATCGGAGAGCTTTTGGGTCACCTCCTCATGGAAGCAACCAAAGGCATTTTTTCCCCCGTCCTCATAAGCGAGGTCGCCGAGCAGAAGGACCGCAACCGGAAGTCCTTCATCCCTCGCGGCTTTGATTGCACGAACCATTCCTGTGACATTTTCGCTGGCGTGGAGCCGACTGGGCCCCGCGCAGGACATGAAATCGCCGGCAGCAAGTAGGATACCAATACGCGCTTTTGGTTCTTGACCCGATGCGATTTCCATCGGACCGGTGAGGCTTGTGTAAGTTAGTCCGATCAGAACCAGCGATCGAGCGCTTTGTGAGAACGAAATCATGGACGCGTTCCTTGCTGCTCCAAGTGCTCCGGGTTCCGTTTCGCTGCGCGATCGAGACGATCGCCGACGGTATAGCCGGTGGATTGGATCCGGTAGAGTCACGAATGTACTGGCAGATCCATCGGGATCGAACCGCATCGACGTGCTCTCTCACAGCTGTGAATGGGTGCCGAAGATCAACCCCATTCGAAAATGGCGTAACAATTTGATATTATGAATTTTCTAGGTGCTTGAAAGGGTCAGGTCGGCGCGCGGCGGCCGACCGATCGCTGTGCCCTTCATCGGACCTTAGTCTAAATCTCCTTTTGCATCCAAAGGGGAGAGGGTTCCAGGCCGAGACCTGTGGTCCGCGCCGGCGATCGTGCCTGCAGCGAACCGAGTCTGAGATAGATGGCGGGCACGACGAAGAGGTTGAGAAGCGTTGACGTGATCAGCCCGCCGAGAATGATGATGGCCATCGGATGTTCGATTTCCTGGCCCGGAATGTTGCCTGTAACGACCAGGGGGACGAGTGCAAGGCCGGTCGCCAGCGTCGTCATGAGAATGGGCGAAAGGCGTTCGCGCGCGCCGCGCAGGACAAGTTCCGGTCCGAAGGGCTCGCCCTCCTCGCGCTCCAGATGCAGGAAATGGTGGATCAAGAGCACCCCGTTGCGGGCCGCGATGCCCAATACCGTCAGGAACCCCACGAGGCCGCCTAGCGAGATGATGCCGTCGCCCAGATAGGCGGCGATGACCCCGCCGATCAGGGCGGCCGGCAGTGACAGGAAAACCAGGGCAGCGAGCCTCCAGCTTCTCAGGGAGGCCTGCAGCAGCATGAAGATTACGACCGCGGCGACGACCGAGGCATAGAAGAGCCGGCTTTGCGCCGCCTTGCGTTCCGCCGCCTCGCCCAGCAGCTGGGCATGATAGCCGAGTGGAAAGTCGATCTTGGCCAGTCGCTCCTCGACCTCGCGGACGACCGAGCCCAGATCGCGGTCGCGCACATTGGCATGCACGTCGTGGCGGCGCGAGGCGTTCTCGCGCTTGATGGTGCTGGCCACCGGAGCAATCTTGACTTCGGCAATGTCGCCGAGCCGGACCTGGCCGCCGTCGGGCGTATCCAGGAGGAGGTTCTGCACGTCGTCAAGGCCGCGCCGCGATTTGGGTGTCGACCATACCATGACGTCGTACACCTTTCCGATGCGATGAACGTCGCTCACCTCGTGGCCGGCGAAGATCACGGCAGCGGCGCGGCGAACATCCCCGGGTTTGAGACCCCTGGCAGCCGCCTTGTCGATATCCACGGTGACCTTAATTTGTGGCACCGTCTTCTGCGGCTCCTCGTGTAGGTCGACCAAGCCCTCGATGCCGGTCAGGGCGTCGCGGACCCTGACCGCCTGCTCGCGCAGCACCGCCGCGTTGGGTCCGAAGATCCGAACGACTATTGACTCGCCCGAGCCAGTCAGCACTTCCTTCACGCGCTCGCGGAGGTAGGTCTGGACGTCGCGATAGATGCCGGGATAGCCATCAACCGTGTCCCGAACGGCATTCAGGGTCTTGTCGTAGTCGACCTTCGGATCGACGCTGATCCAGTTCTCCGTGAAATCGATGCCTACCACCTCGTCGGCCACCAGGGCCCGACCGATGTGAGCGCCGAAATTGCGCACGCCCGGAATGGATCTCAGTTCTTTGCTGGCAGCTACCGTCATCCGGTACATCTCGGCATGCGATGTCCCGGGCGGCGTCAGCCAATGCATGAGGAAGTCGCGTTCCTTGAAGGACGGCAGCAGCGAGGTTCCGAGCAGCGGCCAAACGGCCAACCCCGCGATCACGACGAACGCGGTGGTCGCAAAGATCGCGCGAGGAGCCGCGATGATCCGCGACAGCATGGCGGCATAGCCGCGCTGCAACCACCCGACCAGCGGCGAGACGCGCTCGATCGGCGCTTCTTGAAGAAGGATAAGGCAGAGTGCCGGCGTCACCGTCAGCGCCACAGCCATCGAAGCGAGGAGCGCGATGGAATAGGATGTCGCCAGCGGCACGAAGAACGTGCCGGACAACCCGCCCATGAAGAATACCGGAAGCACCGAGACCACGATGATGAGGGTCGCGGCGACGATCGGGCTGCGGATCTCGAGCGACGCTTCCAGAATTACCGATGCCACCGATCTGCCCGTGCTGGCCCTGCGATTCTCGCGCAATCGCCGCGTGATGTTTTCGACGTCGATGATGGCGTCGTCCACCACCGATCCCACCGCCACGACGAAGCCGGCCAGCACCATCGTGTTGATGGTCGTTCCGAGCCAGTAGAGAACAAGTCCCGCAGCGACCAGCGACAGCGGAATTGCCAGCAGGCTGATGAGCGCCACCCGCCATTCGAACAGGAAGGCGCCGAGAACGCAGACCACCAGGATCGCTCCGACCAGCAAGGCCATTGTCAGATTATGGACCGAGAGCTCGATGAACGTCGCCGGGCGGAAGATCTGTAGGTCGACATCGATGCCCTTGATGCCGTCCCCCATTTCGGCGAAGGCGGCCTCGACGCCGCGCGTGACCTCCAGCGTGTTCGCCCACGGGAACTTCTCGACGATCAGCATCATGCCGGGACCGTCATTGATCACCGCGTCGCCGATCGGCAGCGGTTCCCCCCAGATGACATCGGCAACGTCTGCCAGTACCAGCTGCCCGCCGGCCTTTGACTCGATCGGAATTCTCTTGACGTCGTCCAACTTCACGTCGGCCGCGATCTCGGCCCTGATATCCAGCCGCTGGTTGGCAGTGTCGATAAAGCCTACGGTCTGGCTCTTGGCTGAGTTCGCCATCGGCAGGAGGCCGAAGTCCAGCGCATCGGCCGAAGCCTCCATGACCTCGTTCAGCGTCACGCCATGTTTCAGCATGCGTGCGGGATCGACCTGGATCTGCAGCTGTTTGAGCTTTTCGCCCCACATCGCCACGTTGGCGACGCCGGGCACGCGCAGCAGGCGGAAGCGGATCTTCCAGTAGGCGGTCATCGACAGGTCGAGCGGAGTGAGCTCCTTCGACGAGAGGCCGATCTTCATGGTGCGGCTGGTCGAGGACAAGGGCTGCAGCATCACGGGCGGGCTCGAGCCGAACGGCAGTCTGGCCGACGCAAGCTGCACGCGCTCCTGGACGAGCTGCCGGGCGTGCATGATGTCGGTTCCACGCTTGAAGATCATGACGATCGAGGACAGCGACATCACGCTTTTCGAGCGGATGACGTCGAGTTCAGGTGTGCCGCGCAGTGCATCCTCGAGGGGAATGGTGATCAGCTCCTCGACCTCGGCGGTCGACATGCCGATACCCTCGGTCTGAATCTCCACCAGCGGCGGGGCGAATTCGGGGAAGACATCCACAGGCATCTTGCGGAAGACGTCCAGGCCGAGCAGCACCATCAGCGCTGCCGTGGCCAGGACGAGATACCGGTATTTGAGGTTCGTGCCGATGATCCAGCGGAACATGGCCCTATCCTTTGTCCGATGATTGGAATCTGGCTAACTCAGCGTTCGCGAGCGGCGAAATCTTTCACGCCCGCTCAGTGCCCGCCAACCTTCAGTTCGACCCCCATGAGCTCCTCCGCCCCGACCGACACGACCATCGTACCGCGCGCTGGTCCGTCCGACAGAACCGCAATGTCGCCGAGGACACGCTCGACAGCCACCTTCTGACGAACGAAAACGAGCGGCTCCGGATTGGAGTAGAGCCAGCTGTCTCCATGCTCGTCGTAGATGACCGACGAGTAGGGTACGACCTTCGCCATCCTGCCGCTCTCCGGTGCCTTCATGGCCACGAACGCCTGATCGCCCGGCTTGGCGCCGCCGCTTGCCTCGAGGAGTTCGAAGAACCGCCCGTCGTCCCTGTCCTTCACCTCGACCGGCCGCGCCTTGTAATATTTGCCGGAGTGGCCCTCGCCGGTCAGCAGCACGACCACCAGATCATCCTTATCCTCATCGGCAGGGTTATCGACGCCGAAAAACTCGACAAACTCGTCATGCTCGCGGATCTCGCCTACTTCATCCTCTTCGACGACAACCGCGATCAACATCTGGCTCGCCGCGTCCACAGGCACCCTGATCAGCGATTGCAGGGCTTGGTCGCTTTCACCGACTGGCGCGATTGAAGCCGTCTCCGTAACGGCCATCGCCGACGACCCGCCACTCGCGATCTCGACCTTGCCGTTCATCATTGTCCACCGCTTCGCCATCTCCTCCCGCAGCGCTTCGGTCTGGATGCTCAGCCGTTTGGCGGCCTGTTCAGTCAGAACCACGCGTGGAAATGGGGAACCTGCGACCTCTTCCAGCCGGGCAGGAGCCCTTGCGGGCGACCCCGCGGCCGCGAAGGGTACCATCGCCACCACGACGAAGGTCGCACCGGCGACGGCGGATGACGTGAGAAAAAGCTTATTGCGAAGCATGCGCAACTCCTCCCAGGCGTCGTGAAACCGGGCTGGCAGCGGAATGGAGCAACAGGGCCGGTAAGACGAACAGAATGATCGGGACTGAAATGACTGCGCCTGCGATCACAACCCAGGCCATTGGATGCAGGATCTCCAGACCTGTGGCGCTGCCCATGACCACCGCGGGAAGGAAGGCGAGGCAGGTGATCAGCGTGCTCGTCAGCACAGGCGCGAAGCGCTCGCGCGCGGCCGCCGTCACAAGGTCCGGCCAGGACCCGCCACTGGTTTGCTCGCTGGTCTGATCGACGCGGCTGGCCAGAACCAGACTGTTGCGGAGTGCAAGCCCAAGGACGGCGAGCAGCCCGGCAAGCGCCCCAAGCGAAACAGTGCCTGTCACTGCCAGGAGGATCACCGCGACGCCACCCGACACCGCCATCAGTGAAAGGAACATGCCTGTTGCCAGCCGCCAGCTTTGCAGCGCCGCCTGCAGCAGGAAGAAGATCAGGACCGCCGCCGAGGCTTCGAAGAGCTCCACCTGCAGCATGGCTGCACGGCTTTCGGCATAGTCGCCTCGAACATAGGCATGGTATTCGAAGGGGAACTGCACCTTCTTAAGTTCACCCGCCACGTCGTTCGCCACCGCCGTGACGCTTCGGCCTGCGACGCTCGCGTGAACGTCGATGCTGCGCGTGACGCCGTCACGCTCGATGGTGCGCAGTTGCGGAACCATCCGCACCTCGGCGACATCGCCAAGGCGTGCATGCGGGCCATCAGGCGTTTCGATCAGAAGATTCTTGATGTCGGTGATGCTCCCGCGTGCGGTGGGAGCACCCCAAACGACCACTTCGAAGACCTTTTGCTGCTCGAAGAGACTGCCAACCTCGAGCCCGGCAAAAACCGTAGCTGCCGCGCGCCGGATGTCCCCCGGTTTCAATCCACGTGCAGCCGCCTTCGCAACGTCGACCTTGACCTCGATTTCGGGCGAAACAGCGTTCTTGTCGATACGCACGGAGTTGACGCCGTCAATGGCGGCGATCTTCGCAGCAACGAGCTTTGCCTGCTCTTCAAGCACAGTCGTTTCGGCCCCCTCGATGCGGACCACCACTGGTTCGCCGGCGTCGGCGAAGATCCGCCCAGCAGTACTGGCCAGATAGCCTTCAACCTGCACGTCAAGGTTCGCAAAGCCTGCCATCGTGTCGCGGATTCGCGACAGTGTGGCGGCCCGGTCCACCCGTTCGTCGAGGCCAACCCAGAGCTGCCCGGATTCGATGCCGGTGACCTGGTCGCCCGTGATGGCCCTGCCGAGATGGCCAGCGACAGAGCTGACTCCGTCGATTGAGCGGACTTCGGATTCCAGCTGCGCCATCGTCCGGGTCATGGCGGGCAAGGATGCACCCGGCATGGCCTCGAACGAAACGCGGACGGTGCCTTCGTCAAAGGGCGGCGACGGCGACCACTTCAGGAAGGGCGATGCCGCGAGTAGCGCCAACGCACCGAGACCGGCGACGGCATAGGCAGGACGGGCCGTCGCCGAGAACTTCCCCAGCAGCCGCCCGTAGGCCGCACCGAACAGCCGCGCCGCCACGGGTTCGGAACTGGTTTCTGCTGCGCTGCCCGAGCGGAGGAAAACCATCGCGAGGGCGGGCGCTCCCAGGAGCACCACGGCCGTGACCGCGGCCACGGTGAAGCCATAGGCCTGGGCCAGCGGGCGGAAGAATGCCGCGGCTTCGCCGTCGAGTCCGAGAATCGGGGCGACCGCCAGCAGACCGATCACCAATGCATAGATCATCGGCTTGCGAATTTCGCCGATCGCATCGAATACGGCCGCGGCGAGCGGACGGCCGCCACCGGCGCGGAGGCGACGCCCGATGGCCTCGGCAACCACTACGGCGGTGTCGACCACGACGGAAAGCGCGGCCGCGAGACCGGCCAGGTGGATCAGGTTGAAGGTGGGGCTGGTGAAATAGAGCGTCACAAATGCCGCGACATACGACAGGACGATCGCGACGACGGCGATGCTCGCCGCGCCGACCGGCGTCAAGGACAGGAAGACGGCTACGCACAGCAGCACCGCGGCGGCGATAACCATCCGGGCAAGATTGGCGAAGGCGCTGTCGACGTAGTCGGAGGCGCGGTAGAGGGAGGGGTCGATGTCGATGCCCGGCATGCCTTGGCCCAACTCGGCGAGCGCGGCTTGGACCCCCGCTACGACCGCCTTGGCGTCGATATTGGGAAGCTTCTCGACAACGAGGATGAGGCCAGGCTGTCCGTTGATCATGGCATCGCCGATCAGCGGCGGATGGCCTTCGACGACGTCGGCGACGTCTCCGAGCTTGAGAGCAGAAGACGCGACAGCGACCTTCGTCAGATCGCTGGCCTTGGTGATCGGTTGCACATGCTGGATGCCGAGCCTCTGGTTCGGCGTGTCGATCCAGCCTCCGCTTCCCAGTACTGACGCTTCGAGATAGGTCAGCGGCGAGACCCAGAGCGAATCCCCGGCGCTCTCTATGGCCTCCTCGAGCGAGATGCCGGCCGACTCCAGGCGATGAGGTCCGATTTGCACCTGCAGCTGGCGAGCGCGCTGGCCCCAGATCGCGACGTTGGCGACGCCCGGTACGCTGAGCAGCTTCGGCGTCATCGTCCACCGGGCGAGCACCGACATGTCGATCAGCGACACGGTCTTCGACGACAGTCCGATGACCATGGCCCGGCCTGCCGCCGACTTCGGCTGCAGCATGGTGGGCGGCTTCGAGACATTGGGCAGGGCCCAAGCCATCGTAAGACGCTCCTGCACCATTTGTCGGGCTTTCATTGGATCCATGCCGGGCTCGAAGGTGAGCAACACCGAAGCCATCCCCGGCACCGACTTGGAATGAATTGATTTGAGGAAGGGCGTCGCGGTCAGAATCTCTTCGAGATTGATGGTCACCAGGCTTTCCACTTCGCCTGTCGACAAGCCGAGCGCCTCGGTCTGCACCTCCACGATCGGCGCCCCGAACTCGGGAAGAGCATCGATTTTGGCTTTGGGAAGCAGAACGGCGCCCGCCGCTACCAAGAGTACTGCGGCTGCTAGGACCAGATGCCGAAATTCGAGACTCAGCTTGACGAGCGTTTCCAGCACGGCAACCCCCCGCGATTCGGCGGCGTGCGAAAGCGCGCCTGCGACAGATCAGAAACAGTACCAAAGGGTATCATGCGGGAGGGCGCCGCATAATTACTCAATATTGCAAGGCGCTTTTACCGTATATCCGACAGTCTCTAACTTTCGTAGTAGAGAAATAGTTCATACAAATTTATTATGAGAGCGAATCAGGATTGAGTGCTCGCGTCGTCTGCATGCGTGCGCGTCTGTTTTCCAGCAAAGGCTGGACGTGCCCTGGCGCAATCTGCCTCGGCCCGGCAGATGCCATGTGGATACTGAATCGAGGAAGGCGAAGCGGGATCGCCCAATTGCTGCGCCGACAGTCCTCGGCGAGCGTATCGGGCCTGGAATGGCGAAGAGGCGTTGTAGAGATGCGCCCGACACGTCGCGTTTGTAAGGGACAAGTTGCATTTGTAAGGGACAAAATGACGAAATCGCAGTTGCCACAGAGGAACCGCCAGATATCATCGACGCGTGGTGCATCTCATGGGGGCTCGTCGGTCATTCGAATTTTTATCTTAGCGCTCGGCGGCATAGGGTTGCTGTACTCTTCGGCTTCGGTATTGGCCCAGAACCAGAAGCGGGCTCTGGCCGAAGAAGCGATACCGGCTCTGGCCGAAGAATGCGCTGCGCCCTGCGCGGGGTACGAGGCTACCGCGGAGTTGCAGAACGACTGGATATTTGGCGCAGATCCGTCTTTCCTGAGATCCGATGTGTTGTCTCCGAAGTTCGAGGTGGATCTTTTCTACGCGCCGACGGATTATCTTCGGTTCGTGAGTGCCATCGTTACCGAGCCCGTGGTCGACCCGGAACCCGGGAAGAATGCGGCCTTTCAAGGGATCGGCACATATGTCGGTGAACTCTACGCTCTCGCTAAGGCCGATCCCTTGACTGTGAGGGCCGGAAAGTTCGACACGGTGTTCAGCCTGGCCAGCGAAGCCCTGCCGGGGATAAGCTCCACGGATCTGGTGTCTGCTTTCGATGCTGACGAACGTCTGGGTGGCGAAGCTGTTGTTGGCTTCGAGGGCTTTGGGCTGAACCATGCCCTGGCCGCGACGGCATTCACAACCGACCGCACGTTCCTCAGCGAGTCGCTCTTTACCAACCGTGGACGGACCACGCTGGCGGATGGCGGTGCCGGCAACACCACCGGTTTATCCTCATTCTCAGTTACCCTTGATGGCTGCAAAGGGGCGGAAAAGGGCGATTGTTATAAGGACGGTGAATTCGGCTATCGCCTTGGCATTCGATACCAGAAGGCCGGGCTGTCCGCCGACACAGGGGAGGAAGAAGAAGAGGAACCGCAGCCGGCGCCGGGCAATGAATTGGCCTACCTTGCTGCCGCCACTGGAAGTTTCGACCTCAACGGGAACACACTGAGGCTTCTCGGCGAATCGGCCTACCTCAAGCATTTCGACAGCGGTCCGGACGACGCTCTGCTTCTCACCGGCTCTGTCGCACTGGAAGTGGAACCTTTGACCTACATAGCCACCTACACGCAGCAGCGGAACTTTGTCGCCGACGGTCCGGATACCCGCGAGCACCTGGCGGATTTCGAAATGATTTATAAGTCCGGAGAAGACACGCCGTTCGACGGGGCGAAATGGAACCTCGGCGCCGCCTACACATTCGCGGAGAATGCTGAAGACGAGAGAACGCACACTTTCAGTGTGCGCGCGACGCTCGAATTCGGCGGAGACGTGAAATTCGGCAGGTAGGCTCGATCGTCCGGATGTTCCGGCGGTTGTTGACAGCTGTCTTCTGCTGAACTCGAGTGATGCGCCAACCTGCAAGCCGGTCTGCATGCGCCCGACTTGTTCCTTCCCTCAGGCTGATTGATGCTATGTCAGCGACCCTTCAGTGCAAGAGTTTCGTCCATCAGCCCTTCACCTCCTTTCCATCCGGATCGAAGACGGGCTGAACGTTCTTGCCCTTGTATCGTATCTGGAACTCGTAGCTCACCTTTCCGTCGCGCATCAGCTTCTCCGCAAGCTTGATCTTTCCGCCTGCGAATTTCGTATCGACGGCCGCACGCACCGGCTGAGGCACCGCTTCCATCGGAATTGATTCCTCGACGACGATGACCTTCCCGCTGCGATGGTAGAGCACATCGCGCGTCATTGTGCCTTCGACGCTTGCGATCTCGAAGACCAGCTTTCCGTTCTCGACCTCCTGGGCGCAGGCCTTGACCTTGGCGTCGGGAAAATCCTTGTGGAACATGTCCCGCACCACCGACGGCACCTTCTTGCAGGCGATCGGCTGTTCCGCGGCCAACGCGCCGGTAGCCCCGGCAAGCAAGAGGACGAACGCGCCGGGCGCCAGGCAGTAACGAGCAGGTTTCATGGGGGGACCTCCTTCGTACGATCTCGTCGGCTTTCGCGTCAACCGGCGTCGACCAGACAGGACGCCGTGCCGCCTTGCCGCCTCCGCCGCGGCGCCGAGTTCGCTTACTCCCCGCTGGTCATCGGCTCCGCGGGCGGTGTGCGGCTGTATGTATTGGCCCGGGCTTCGTGCATCAGAGCCTCGGCGCGAAGCTCTGCCATCTCGTCGGGGCCGAGCTGCTCGACCTTGACGAGCTCCAGCGTTTCCCGCTCCGCTTCCTTCTCGCCTCTCCAGCCGACACGAACGAAGCCGACGCCTTTCGCGTAGAACTTCAGCTGATGGGCGTCCGGCTTGTGCGGCTCGAACTCGTCGGTCACGAGCACATCCTCGTAGCAGCGCATTGGCACGCAGGTCTTCTCCCCCACCTTGTCGACCTGCGCCCGGTCGACCCATTTGTATGGAGGTGGCGCATAGCCCTCCGAGTAGCTCGGCGTTCCCGGCGTGGGCTTCGCCTTCATCATGATGCCCGCCTTGGCGCCTTCCAGTCCGGAAAGCCAGGCGCGGCCGCCGACGAATTCCTCCTCGTCGTAGGTCTCGCGGTACTGGCCGAGATGCCAGACGTTTCCCTCCTTGTCCTGTGCGAAGAACACGAGCTCGGATTCGATCATCACCTCCGCGCGATAGTCCTTGTCCGAGACGGCGACCGCGCGCACGCCATCAATGACCTTGGTGAGGTCGGTCACGGTGAAGATTTCGGTATGGGGGATTTGCTCGTCGTCCTCCATCGTGACGCCCTTATATACGAGCCGCGTCCCGGGCTTCAGTGGTAGCCACTCGTTGGTGACCTGGAACGAGGTTTGATCGAAGCTGCTCGGATCGAGTGTCTCGGTCGGGACATCAAGCAGCGATACGCCGGTTCCTGCCGATGCAGCTGGCACGATCAGCGAGGCGGCCGCCGCGAGAACAATGCGAGAAATCGTCATGTCATCTCTCCATGCGCAAGAGGGACGCCTGTCCCTGGATAGGTCCACCGAAACTTCTCCCGCTGCATTCCTTCGGTCGTAGTGGCTTCCCGCCTGCAGCCCCGCGATTCGCCAAGTTGACGAGTGTCGCGCCCCAGCGGCCGCGCTAGCTGGCGGAGCGTTGGGTGGACTGGGGGGCCAGCGCGACCACTACCCGATGTTGGAAATCAGGCGTCCCAAAGATAGGACAAAACGCGCCGGCGGACCGATAGCCCAAAACGGCTTTGCCAGCCTAGCCGAAAGCCGTAACGGCCCGTCCGAAGTTTCCGGACGCCCCAAAAAGAACCGGCCGCCTTAGGGCAGCCGGATCTTACCCAAACAGTGCTGCCCGCCCGGTCAGCGAACGTCATATGATCCAGAGCCAGTAGCCCAAGCCCGATAGTCAGCCGCTCCGAGCCGTCATTATCCCTCGGGGCACCTCGCAGCCGCAATGGACCTTCCGCCCAGCCGCGATATCTCAAAGTTGGTAGGCGGAGCACCTGAGCCTGGGCCGAGGCCGTGTGCGGCTGACAGCCGCCCCGCTCGGGGCTCAACGATCTGTCGGCCGGCGCACCCTAAAATCTTCAGGAGTCTTTTAAAGCCGAGCCACGACTCGAGCGCCTCGAATGTCCGGTCCACGGCGTAGGCCGCGCTCAAGGGCTGCGAGATATGCCCAAAGCGGATGGAGATCGACCCTCCGTTTCCACCTCGCCGCGCTCGGCGACGGCCGCGAGGTAGAGCCGCAGACGCAAGGCTGCTTGTAGCGGATCATCCAAGTCCGGCGGTGGGCAACCCGAAAGCGGTAGGGCAATTGCCCTCGATCGGTATGTCCGAATGTCTCCGCTGGCCGAACACCGGCAGATAGCGGCAGTTGCGGTGTCTCGTGACCGCTGCCTAAGATATCGAAAGCGATGGGCCTCGGCCGGATCGGCCAGCCATCCGTCTCGACTTCCGCGACGGATGCTCGCCGAGCCTGCCCCGTGTCGAAAGGAAGCGGACCATCTCTTCCAGACAAGGGAGTCGCAGATGATTTTCCCGCGAAGCACGTACATATTGACCGGCATTGCGCTTGTCCTGTCTTCGGCCGCTTTCGCTCAGGACAGCGTCCGCCTCAAGGAAGCGAAACTGAACATCGAGCACAACGCCACTGACGGCGACACGGGTTTCCAGGGCTTTGTTGACAGCGAGGGGTGGGAACAGCTCGTGGTGAAGGGGCCCGGCGGAGAGGTGGCATCGTTCCGGGGAAGGGGCGCACTTCGTCAGCTCGGTCTGACGGAACTGTTCTTCGAATCCGTGGAGCCCGAAAACGCGGACACGCCGATCGAGGAAATGCTCTCCAAGCTGCCCGAAGGCGAATACACGTTCGAGGGCACCGTGATGGAGAACGGCGAGAAGGGAGGCCGGACGATCGCGAAGGCCTGGCTCTCGCACGTCATACCCGAAGGCCCGAAGCTAACGGCCCCTGCTCAGGATGCGGAGGTTCCCGCAGGCGAACTCACGGTCAGCTGGTCGCCAGTGACCAAGAGCATCAAGGGCGAGGACGTCAAGATTATCTCCTACCAACTGACCATCGAGAAAGACGAAGAGCCGCACCAGCACATGATCGGCAAGCTTGGCCTGAGCATGTATCTTCCCGCCACGGTGACGCAGATTCAGATTCCAAGGGGTTTTCTCGAGCCGGCAACCCCTTACAAATGGGAGGTGCTCGCCATCGAGGAGAGTGGCAATCAGACCCTCTCATCAAGCGCGTTCAGGACCAAGTAGGCGCCGGATTTGCACAGATTTGAAGGCTGCCGCTGACAGCGGCGGCGAGATGGGGGCAAGCGGTGAAGCTTGTCTCCGATGCCGTCCTTCACGTCTTCCGGTACCGCAGGCGGTAGACGAGGGCGATGCCCACCAGCAATACGATCGGCGCTCCGATTGCATAGGGGAGCACACCGCCCGGGTTGATCCGGACGAACCGCTCAACGGTCAGATGGATTGCCGGACTTGCGATCGGGTGGGTCGTGGCCTCGGCGCTTTCAGGCTCGGGAATGACGACTATATAAGCCGCATAGTCACCCTCGATGATCGGGTCGATCCGCCAGGCATGGGACGCTGATCCGCCTGGCGCCAGCTCATCGATGTACTGGGTCCGCACGGGTGACCAGTCCTCAGGGTCGACGACATCCCCCTCGGAATCGACGTTGATGATGTTCATCGCCAGGATCAGGGGAGGCGACGCTTCCGTGCCCCCATTTGTGACCTTGGTGTTGAAGTAGACCGATTTGCCGTCCTTGATGACCCTGTGCTCCATATCGACGGCGATTTGCAAAGGCAGCGCCTCGGTCTCCGCTGCTTCCTCCCGGGCCGCGGTTTCCTCGGCTAGGCCCGAATGCAGGGCCGGCAAACTTAACAGGCTAGCAGCCAAAATCGTCTGGGCGAGACGGCTCCATCTCAGCCGCGATAGCATCGACGTGCCTCCATCGAGATTCAGCCGGGGAGCTGCATAGAGGAACAGCAGCCCCAGCACGATCAGGAGAAAGACAACTGGCGCCAGGAGAAACGACTGCATTTCGTCAATCGTACGGTTGTTGACAAGGACCTTCTGAAGGACTTGGTTGATCGACTCCATCGGATTAATCCTCTTGACGAACCTTCCCATCGTTCCGGTCTGCGCATTCCCGGGGAATTGCGTCGGCAGGAGAAACAGGAGGTAGACGACTAGGCTCACGGTCAGGCTGGTCTTGTTCGATCTCGACCAGAGGCTGACGAGCACTCCGAACCCCGCGAAGGCCGGAACCAGCAGCGTCCCCAGGATCACACCCCACAGCACCCCCTGACCGAACACGGGATCACCCTGTGCAAGGACGTGCAGGTATGGAATAGTTATGGCCATGGCCGCGGGCCAAGGCGAAGCGGCAGCCAGAAACTTGCCGACCACGATCTGCCGACGGCTTGCCGGGGTGAGCAGTAGGCTTTCGAGTGTCGCCCGCTCCCGCTCGCCGCTGATGGTGTCCGCGCCGATGATCACGGCGATGAAAAGGCTAACCGCGATCGAAGTCTGGAGGGTCAGGAAGACCATTTCCTTCGGCGGGATCAAATTGAGCTCGCTGTTGCTTGCGAGCATGTAAGCCATGATGCTGAGCAGAAGGCTAAACAGGAGGATCAGGACCAGCGCCTTCCCCCAGACCCAGAGATCGACCAGTTCGCGCGTAAACACGATCCACCACACGGGCGCCGCTCCCTCGCGCTTGCCCGGGCTTTGTTTGCCGTGCGGCTGAACAGGGATATCGATCATTGGATTGTTTCCTCGGTCAGCTGCAGGAAGACGTCGTGGAGCCGTCCCCCCTCGGCCTCGAAGGCGAGGATCGGTATCTCGGCGCGGATCAGGGCGTTAAGGATTTCGTTGTTGAGGTGGCGGCTTGGCAGCGCTTTCGTCGGATCAAGAAGCTCGACGCGCAGCCAGCCCGCATTTCCGTTGACGGGCGCGATGTCCCCCGTGCTCGGCAGCGCCTCCAGGACCTGCCGCGCTGTTTCGATCTGGGAGCCCACAATCTGGATCCTGACGGCGTTGCGCTTGGCCGACTGTCCCTGAACGTTCCCGAGGACCTCGGCGACGGTTCCCGTCGCGACGACCTGGCCGGCGTTCAAAATGACGACGTCGTCACAGACGCTTTCGATTTCTGCGAGCGCGTGGCTGCACAGGACGATGCCCACGCCGCGCTCGCGCGCAAGGCACCGCACGAGGGCGAGCAGCTCCTGCTGGCCGCGCGGGTCCAGGCCGAGCGTGGGTTCGTCCAGGAAGACGACCACCGGATCGTTGACGAGCGCACGTGCGATCCCCAAGCGCTGCCGCATCCCCCGGCTGTACGAGCCCACCGAGGATTTCGCGCGATTCTCCAGGCCGACCTCACGGAGGAGTTCCATGCCGTGAGCCGTGGCTGCGGCTGCCGGCCGTCCGTAGAGCCTGCCGAAGAACGTCAGGCACTCGAGCCCGGTCATCTGCCTGTGAAATCCCAGACTCTCCGGAAGCGCCCCGATTCTCTGGCGTATCCTCTCGGGGTGCCGGGAATGGATTCCGTCCACGACGAAATATCCCGAGCTAGGCTCCAGAATGGTCGTCAGGATGCGGATGGAGGTCGTTTTGCCCGCGCCGTTTGGGCCGAGAAAGCCAAGAATCCGGCCGGCGCGCAGGGAGAACGATAGACCCAGAAGCGCCCTTCGTGACCCATAGGACTTGCTAAGGTCTTCGGCCACCAAGACGTGAGCGGATGAGCCGGGCTCTACGGCGACACTTCCGTGCGACATTCAGTACAGGCTCCCTGTTGCCTGCCAGCACGTTTTCAGGCTGACGCGGATATTTATCGCTGCAGTCGTCAGGCTTTACGATTCGGCAGTTGAGCCGACTCGCTTGCGGAGGATTACCCCTTTTGGCGAGTGGGCCTCATCCGTGGCGTCCGGCGTCAGCGCCAATGAGACAAACTGGGGTTGCTTGAGAGAGGAGGTTTTCTGGCTCATCGTAGCGCTTCAAAGGAGCGAAGATGAGACAGAAAGCCGGGACACCGAAACCGCCCGCGGAGACGGTCATCAAGGATATACGAACCGTGCCCTGGGTCTGCTGAGCCAACCAGAAACGCGGCCTATTCATTCCCGGGAACCACCATGAGAGTTCAGCCAGTCAATCAAAGCAGGCGAATCCATGTCGCTCGGGCAGCGGGGCTGGTTGCTGCAACCGTTATCCTGTTTTCGCAGCCCGGTTTGGGTAGGGGCGTACACGAGCTTATCCAGATGGCGGGTCTCGGCCTGGTCCTCACCTGCTTCGTCGGCAGGATGTGGAGCATTCTCTACGTCGGTTCAAAGAAGAACCTGGAGTTGATTACCTCCGGCCCCTACTCGTTGACCAGGAACCCGCTCTATCTCTTTTCTACGCTTGGCGCAGCGGGGATCGGATTGATCCATGGATCGATCGCCGTCGCTCTAGTGCTAGGACTTCTCAGCTATTTGATCTTTGTCATCACGGCAGCCAAGGAGGCCGAACACCTGAAGACGATCTTCGGCTCGCGATACGATTCCTATGAGCGCTGTACGCCGATGTTCTGGCCGAAACTGTCCCAATATACGGACTCTCCGGAAGTTGTCTTCTCCCCGAAAGCGCTCAAGCGTAACTTCCTGGATGGACTGTACTTCCCCGCAGCCTTTCCCGCGATTGAAGCAATCGAACAACTGCGAGCAGCCAGATACCTACCGATCCTCATTACGATCTACTGAGGATCCGCCAAGTGCTAGAGTCTCTCAGCAGCAGGGACAAATGGCCACAATGATTGTGGACTCTGAATCGACGGCCTTGCCGGACAGGGCGGCTCGCAGGGGGAGCAGGTTGTCCCCATCTGTGAAAGGCAGACCGATATCTTCGCCGTGCCAGTCGCATAGATAGCAGTCGCAGAGCACCATCCCGGCGTATGCGCGGGCGTAGCCAGGGTCGAGTTCGATCGCCTTGGCGAACATGCGTCGAGCCAATACGAGGTACGGCTTGGTCAGCTCGAGCGCCAACTGCCGCCCTCGAAGCTCGTAATGATAGGCTTCTATGCTGTCGCAATCAGGCAGCCCGATGGACATACATGGTCCCAATACCATTTGTGCAAGTGAATTTTCTGAGGCGCCTACCTCAATGGCCGAACAACGCGTCCAGCGCCGTCTTGCCGCAATTCTGGCCGCGGACGTTGTTGGCTACAGCCGCCTCATGGAAGCGGACGAGCAAGGAACGCTCGAGGTTCTCAAGGCCCGACGGCGCGATATTCTGACTCCCCTGATCGCTCGATATCGAGGCCGCCTGGTTAAGGTCATGGGTGACGGCGTGTTGGTCGAGTTCGCCAGCGCGGTCGATGCCGTCCAGTGCGCAGTCGACCTCCAAAACCGCACGGCCGAGGCAAACGATAGTTTGCCGGACTCCCGGCGGGTGATCCTGCGCATCGGCATCAATCTCGGCGATATCATTGTGGACGGTAGCGATCTTTACGGCGACGGCGTCAACGTTGCCGCTCGGCTGGAGACATTGGGCGAACCTGGAGACATCTGCGTTTCGGGTAGCGTTTACGATCAGGTCAAGCGGAAGATGGAGACCGGGTTCGACGATCTCGGGCAGAAGTCGTTGAAGAATATCGATGAGCCCGTGCGCGTCTACCGGGTGCGGCATTTGGCAGACCGGAAAGACGGCGAAACCGGGCCACTGCCTCTACCGTCAGAACCATCTATCGCTGTACTCCCTTTCACCAACATGAGCGGCGACGCCGAACAGGACGTGTTCACAGACGGGTTGACTGAAGACCTCATCACCGATCTGTCGCGGAACGCCAGCCTGTTCGTGATCGCGCGCCATTCGACCTTTGCCTACAAGGGAAAGTCGATCGACATCCGGCTGATTGCCCGTGATCTTGGCGTCCGCTATTTGCTGGAAGGGAGCGCCCGCCGTGCCGCCGGTCGTGTGCGCATCAACGTTCAGTTGATCGATGCCGTCAGTGGAAATCATCTTTGGGCGGACCGCTTTGACCGCGATCTTGAAGATATTTTTGCTGTGCAGGACGAGGTGACCGCCAAGATCGTCGAGGCTCTGATCGGCCGCCTGGTGACACGGCCGCCGCGTAACCGGCCAAACAGCATGGAAGCCTATGATCTTTGCGTGCGTGGCCGGGCGCTGATCGGGATTTCGCCGACGGCGTCGCGCGAATCGCGTCTTTTGTTGCAGCGGGCGATCACGCTCGACCCGGACTATGCGGAGGCGCATCGGCTCCTGGCCTTTCACCTTTGGCAGGCTTGGGCGCAGTGGGGCGAGCCAGAAGTGCCCAACCGGCTTGTGGCCGTTGCCATGGCAGAAGAAGCCGTGAAGCTCGACCCGAACGATGCCGGCTGCCGCTTCGTCCTTGGCCATTTGCTGGCATATGAACGGCGCTGGCCCGCGTCGGATTCGGAGTTCGCGACCGCGCTCGAGATTGACCCGAATTACGCCGATGCCTGGGCGGACCTTTCGGACTTTTCAGTGCTGAGCGGTAAGCCGGCCACCGCGATTGAACAGGTCCAAAAGGCACTGCGCCTGAACCCGCACCCGCCCAGATGGTACTATTGGGATCTGGGATTCGCGCAATACGCCGCCCGCCAGTATGAGTTGGCAGTCGTCACGTTACGCAATGAGGCCACGTACCGAACGATTTCGCGGCGCGTGCTTGCAGCAAGCCTTGCACAACTGGGACGAACGGACGAGGCCCACCAGGAAGGCGCGCTGTTCATGGCGAGCAATCCACATTTCACGATCAGCCATTGGGCCGCTTCACAGCCCTTTCGAGATCAGGCAACGCGTGACCATTTCGTCGACGGATATCGCAAAGCGGGCCTGCCAGACTGAACGAGAACCGCTGAATCGACGGCATCTTCATGATCTTGGCTGATATTGGATGGCAGGCATGGTTCAGCTGTCCCGCTTACCTCCAGGAGGGAACGCCCGCCTTGCACCGATAGCGGCCGTCCGTGGGGCAGATTGAGAATGGCGGCAAGTGGCGCTCGCTGTTCGTTCCTGTCGATGAGACCTACCGCAGAAAACCCACCCTTCTTATTGCCGTAGGTTTAGCCGTGTGGGAACGGCGAGCGACACTTTCTTTCATCTTATCGCTATTTTTGCTCTCTATTCGGAAATCATATCGGTTATGTTGAGAGAAATTTGCCCATTACCTTGACGTTAGAAGCAGAGGGTCGACAGCTCTGCATAATCGTGTACTCGACATAGTTCTGATTGGGAGATTTGTTCTGATCGGGAGATTTCCACGCAAACGTCACGGGACAAGGTTTTGAAAATTAGAAAACTACCGCCTTCATTTCCCAGCCTGCTGATTGTCCTTCCGATCGTGCGTCGGATCGTTGCGCCAATTGTTGATCAGCCGGCCCGGCCCTGACGCTATCGGAGCCTGCGCGCTTTTAAATCAACTCAACCACTATTGGTCTGGTGAGCCAACACCGGCGACTTCAATTCGTAGAAGTGAGCGGACCTTCTAGCCAATGCTTGAAATTCCATAGGACTCAGATTTGTAAAGCGGCGGAACTCATGAATGACTTGCGATTGGTCGAAGTAAGCGTCATCAACAAACTGCGCCGGTCTTTCGTTTTGATTTTGCAATATCTCCTTGATAGTTCGTCTCAGCCGCGCAAGTTGGCGAAAGCGGACCGGCGAATTTGCCGTCGCCCTCCTGAAGCGATTCTCAAGCTGTCGCTGGCTCAATCCAACCCGGTCGCAGACATCCGTGATCGACAAAGCCTCCGCCTCGAGAAAACGGAAAGCGGCAACTAGCGGACGCCGCTCCGTTGGAGGAATGAGGCGTTGCTGGAGAAAGCGGTTCAGCAATCTGACACGAGCACTGTCGAGCGCGGCAGTTGTGATCTGTTCCGCTAGAACCGTAGCCTCGCGTCCCCAAACAGCCTCAAGCGGAACAATTCTGTCGGCAAGTTCAGAAATGGGCATTCCCAGCAGATGTTCACCCATTCCGGCCCGAATGCGGACCGCAAAAAAGTGGAATCCTGGTTCGATCTTAAGCTGAATTGGCCGGCTCTGATCGGCGGCCATGCTGTCTTCCTCGTCGTGCTGTTCGTGCGGCTTTCAGCGTCCGGCCTCGGCCTGCGCGGGCTGTTGCGGCTGCCCTCCCGGAGCGCGTCATGAGCGCAGCCTCGTCCTCGCCGGCCATCGAGCGCGGCACACCGGCGTCGCGGATCGCCGAATTGGCTGTCGTTGTCACCATCGCGCGCTGCTTGCGATTGCAGCGCAGTTCCGGTCGGCCGGCGCGGTTGATCGAATGACCGCACTGTTCATCTATGTGATCCTGGCGGCGATGTGGAACGCGCTGGCCGGCTTTGGCGGGCTGGTGTCTGTCGGGCAGCAGGTGTTCTTCGGACTTGGCGCCTATTTCGCCATCCGGCTGGCCGATGCCGGCCTCAACCCTTTCGCCTCGCTTTTCGTTTCGGCGATCCTCGTAGGCGTGGTGTCGGTGCCGCTGTCGCTGTTCATGCTGCGGCTGAGGAACGGCGAATTCGCCATCGGCATGTGGGTGATCGCGGCGTTGACGCATCTGCTGGTCAATCTCGCCGGCTGGTGCAGGGCGAAACGGGAACATCGTTGATTTCGCTCAACGTCTACGATGCTACAACACGACGGATGACGATCTACTGGCTGCAGCACTTGTGCCGCTATGTGCGTGGGGTGATGCTCATCGTGTCCATGTGGCCCAGATAAAGCGAATGCAAGCCAAGCAAGAGACAGAGGTCGTCTAGACGCCCTTGGCAGGGCGCCCCCAAAGTCGTGCCGATATTTCCGGCGCCGATGATCCGATCTTCACGGGATGTCCTTTGTGTAGGAAGCCTGCTCGTCAAAGGCGGGTTCACATCGAAGTGGTCAGCTTTCGGGAAACCGCAAAGCTGATCTCTATCGCCGACATGAAGGCGCGCACCGGCCGAAATCCCCTGCATTGACAGCCGGCCGGAGCGACGCGCTCTAACGAATGACCAGCCACTTGACGCGACTGCAAACGGGGGCATGCTCGGCGGGCGCGGCCTGCTTCCCGACCCCGACGGAGTCACATCATGCAGTGGTCCTACCCGATCCTCCGTGTCGGCGACACCGAGATCCGCATCCACCTGACCTTCCTGCTGCTGCTTGCCTGGATCGGCATCGCCTATTTCCAGGAAGGTGGAACGTCGGCTGCGATCGAGGGCGTCGGCTTCATCGGCGCCGTGTTCGCCTGCGTGGTATTGCATGAGCTCGGCCATGCCGCTGCCGCTAGTCGCTACGGCATCCGAACTCCAAAGATCACGCTTTTGCCGATCGGCGGCGTCGCGGAGCTGGAGCGCTTGCCCGAGAAGCCGTCGCAAGAGATCGCCGTGGCGCTCGCCGGCCCGCTGGTCAATGTCGTCATCGCCTCTTTCCTCGTCGTCGCGCTCGGGACCACCGTCGGCATCGACGCGCTGACGTCGATGGATAACCCGCGTGTCGCGTTCGTGGCTCGCCTGGCCGCCGTCAACATCTGGCTGGTCCTGTTCAACCTCATTCCGGCCTTTCCGATGGATGGCGGACGTGTGCTGCGCGCCTTGCTCGCCACGCGCTACAACCGCGTGCGCGCGACGGAGATTGCGGGGACCGTTGGTCAGTTCGCCGCCTTCGCTTTCGGCTTCATCGGTCTCGTCATTGGCAACGTGCTGCTCATATTCGTCGCGATCTTCGTCTACCTCGCTGCCACTGCCGAAACGCAGGCGATGGGGCTCGAGGCAGCGGCGCGCGCCGTTAACGTCCGCGACGTCATGATCAGCCGGTTCGAAAGCCTGGCGGCGACCGCGGCCCTCGACGAGGCGGCACAGGCGCTGTTGCGCACGACGCAGCACGAGTTCCCGATCGTCGACAGTGGCGGCAGGCTGCGCGGCGTGCTGACGCGTGAAGGGCTCGTCGCCGGCCTGCAGCAGCGCGGCGGTCAGGCTCCTGTGATCGAGGCAATGGTCGCAAATATCCCGGTGGTGCGCGACCACGAGAAGCTCATCAAGGCGCTCGAGCCCCTGAAGAATGGAGCTGCACCTGCCGTCGCCGTGGTGGATGCCAGGGGCCGGTTGATCGGCTACGTCACCATCGAAAACATCGGCGAGCTCATGCTGCTGCGCAGCGCCGTCGCAAGCTGACGGATCTCGGTCAGGCCGCTGCCCATGGATATACGGCTAGCGCGTGAGATGCACTTGCGCTGGCGTTCGCGGAGGTGGCTCGACGGGAGATCAATACCACTTGCCACCATGTTTCTACTGGCATTCTCTCTCACGAGTTGGCGCGGACTGAAGGACCCACGAATTGCGGGCTACCCCGCGCGAGACTGATTGACGCGCCTTCTCGGTATTGCAGCGTTTGAACTAGGACCGCGCCGTTTCGCCCCTGTGGCCGTCTCACGGCTAGGGTCAGGACTCATTGATCCAGA
>NZ_JHQR01000128.1 GCF_014843825.1 Mesorhizobium silamurunense | reverse complement strand
AGGCCGCCTATCGCCGTCATCTGGCGTCCCTTGGCGGCACGCGCCAGTCGATCCTGGTCGAGCGCGACGGGCTTGGCCGCACCGAAGGCTTCACGCTCGCCGCCATTGCCGCCGGACAGCCGGGCGAGATCGTCGATGCGGTTGTCACCGGCCATGACGGCGCCCGTCTGATCGCGGCACCGCTCGCCGCCCAAGCCGCCTGAGACAGCAAGAAGCATGGCTGGTTTCTTCAAGAAGATATTTTCGTTCGGCAGGAAAGAGGTCGTCGAGGAGCGCGTCGACGAGACCGCGCCGCTGCCGCCGATCAAATGGGACGCGCTCGAGGCGCTGAAGCCGGAGGCCGAAGAGTCGCCGAAGCGCGGGGAAACGCCACCTGCTGCGGAAGCCACGCCGGTCCCTCCGCCTGCAGGGGCCGAACCAGAAACTCAACCGGCGCCCGAAGAGCCCAAGCCGGAACCTGCCCCGGCCATTCCGCCTGCGCCGGAGCCCGTCATTCCTTCCGAGCCGGAACCACTGCCCGAGCCCAAGCCGGAAGAGGAACCTCAGCCCGAGCCGAAGACACCCGAACCGCCAGCGCCGGAAGAAGTGCCGGTGCCGCCGGCAGAGCCCGTACCGGGCCCAGCGCCCGGGCCGAAGCCGCAGGAAGTGCCGCCGCCAGCGCCGGCCGAGCCGGATATCGTGCCGTCGCGGCCGGAACCGCAACCTGAGCCAGCGCCGGTCGAGGTGCCGATACCGCCGAGCGAGGTTCCGACCGAGACGCCGGCGCCCGAAATCCCGCCGTCGACTCCGTCCCCGGCGCAACCAACCTCCGAGGTCATCGCCGTCCCTCATCCCCCTGCCGGGACCTTCTCCCCGTACAGGGACGGGGAGAAGGAGGAAGCTCCAACGCCGACGCCCTCCTCTCCACGTAGACGGGGAGAGGGTGAGGAGCAGCGCCAACCTGCGCAGGATTTGGCGCAACCGGAGCCTGCTTCGTCGGCGGAAATCTCGCCACCCATTCGCCAGCCTTCGCCGGTCGCGACCCAGCCGATCCCTGCCGAGGTCGCGCCCGAACCGCAGCCGGTCCCACAACCCGCTCCCGAGCCAAAGCCCTCCGCCGCCAAAGTGACGGTGGCGAAAAAGGTCGAGCAGAAGGCCGAGCCGCAAAAGGCGCCGGAGCCGGCGCCGCGGCGCTCCTGGTTCCAGCGCATGCGGGACGGGCTTGCCCGTTCTTCGCGCGAGCTCACCGGCAACATCGCCGGCGTCTTCACCAAGCGCAAGCTGGACGAAGACACGCTGCAGGACCTGGAGGACGTGCTGATCCGCGCCGATCTCGGCGTCGAGACGGCGCTGCGCGTCACCGATTCGCTCGCCTCCAGCCGTTACGGCAAGGACGTTTCCGATTCCGAAGTTCGCGCCGTGATGGCGGCGGAGGTCGAGAAGGTTTTGACGCCGGTCGCAAAACCGTTGGAGCTCGACCTCAGCCACAAGCCGCATGTCATCCTGGTCGTCGGCGTCAACGGCACCGGCAAGACGACGACCATCGGCAAGCTGGCCGCCAAGCTGACCGAAGGCGGGCTTTCGGTGATGCTCGCCGCCGGCGACACGTTCCGCGCGGCTGCGATCGAGCAGTTGAAGATCTGGGGCGAGCGCACGAAATCGCCGGTGATCGCATCTAAGCTTGGCGCCGACGCCGCCGGTCTTGCCTATGATGCCTTCGAGAGGGCGAAGGAGGCAGGCTCCGACGTGCTGATCATCGACACGGCCGGCCGCCTGCAGAACAAGACCGAACTGATGGCGGAGCTGGAAAAAATCGTGCGCGTGCTGGGCAAGCTCGATCCGGAAGCGCCGCATACCGTGCTGCAGACCGTCGATGCCACCACCGGCCAGAATGCGCTCAACCAGGTCGAGATCTTCCGCAACGTCGCCGGCGTCAACGGCCTGGTCATGACCAAGCTGGACGGCACGGCACGCGGCGGTATTCTGGTGGCGATCGCGGCCAAGCACAGACTGCCGGTCTATTTCATCGGCGTCGGCGAGCAGGTCGACGACCTGGAACCCTTTTCAGCCAGCGAATTCGCCCGGGCGATCGCCGGCGTGGCTTGAACGATCCCAAAAGCGCCGACTTTCGGGACAACAAGGACTTTCATGAACATCCTCGAACGCGACCCGTCCGACCCGCAGAAACAGAAGAAGGAAGGCGTCAATCCGCTGCTCAAGCTGGTGCTGGAACTCGGCCCGCTGCTGGTCTTCTTCTTCGCCAATGCGCGCGGCGAATGGCTGACGCAGAAGTTTCCGGCGCTGGGCGAGCTCGGCGGCCCGATCTTCGTCGCCACCGGCCTGTTCATGGCCGCGACCGCGATCGCGCTGATCGCCTCCTGGCTGCTCACCCGCACCTTGCCGATCATGCCGCTGGTGTCGGGCGTCGTCGTCCTTATCTTCGGCGCGCTGACGCTCTATCTGCAGGACGACATCTTCATCAAGATGAAGCCGACCATCGTCAACACGCTGTTCGGCTGCGTGCTGCTCGGCGGCCTTTTTTTCGGCAAGTCGCTGCTCGGCTATGTTTTTGACTCGGCGTTCAGCCTCGATGCCGAAGGCTGGAGAAAGCTGACCTTCCGCTGGGGCCTGTTCTTCCTCTTCCTGGCCCTCGTCAACGAGGTGGTGTGGCGGAATTTTTCCACCGACGCCTGGGTTACCTTCAAGGTCTGGGGCATCATGCCGATCACGCTTCTCTTCACCTTCAGCCAGATGCCGCTGATCATGCGCCATTCGCTGGAGGAAAAAGCCAAGGAAGAGAACGCCGGCAAGTAACACGGAGATCGGGGCATGGAGATCCTCACCACGCGCGACGAGCTGAGGACGATCTACAAGACGCCCCGACTGACCGACGGCTCGATCCGCAAGGAATTGAAGGCGCTCGACGGCCACTGCCGTTCCTTCATCGGCAAGAGCCCCTTCGTGCTGATCGGCTCCTCGGACGGCGCCGGCAATGCCGATGTGACGCCGAAGGGCGACAAGCCCGGCTTCACCGCCATCCTCGACAACAGCACCATCGCCATTCCCGACCGTCCCGGCAACAACCGGCTGGACACGCTGGAAAACATCATCCGCAATCCATCGGTCGGGCTGCTGTTCCTCATTCCCGGCATGAACGAGACGCTGCGCGTCAACGGCGACGCCCGCATCACCATCGATGCCGGCCTGCGTGAGCGCCTGGCCGTCGACGGCAAGGAGCCGCAGAGCGTCATTGTGGTGACGGTGAAAGCCGCCTACATGCATTGCGCCAAGGCCTTCATGCGCTCCGACCTCTGGAAGCCGGAGACCTGGTACGATCGCGCGACCCTGCCGACGCTCGGCCAGATCATCCGCGACCAGCTGGCGCTTGCCGAGAGCGCCGGCGAGATCGACCGCGAGCTCGACGACGATTACAGGCAAACCATGTGGTAGATTTCCTCGGGCACGATTCGCCGAGCTTCCATCCTTGCTTAACCTCCTCGCCATCTCCGGCAGCCTGCGCGCCGCCTCAACCAATTCGGCCCTTGTCGCGACGCTCGCCGCCAATGCGCCTGCGGATTGCCGTGTGACCGTCTATGGCGGGCTCGGTCACTTGCCGATCTTCAACCCGGACGACGAGGGCGAGCGGACACCGCGCGAAGCCGCCACCCTGATCGACGCCGTCACCCGCGCCGACGGCCTCATAGTCTCCTCTCCCGAATATGCGCATGGCGTGCCCGGCGGCATGAAGAACGCCCTCGACTGGCTGGTGTCGCGCGACGCCGCCGTCGGCAAGCCGGCGATGTTGGTGCATGCCTCGCCGCGCTCGCTTTACGCCCGCGCAGCCCTCGCCGAGATCATGCGCACGATGTCCTTCGCGCTTTACGAAGAGGCCGCGCTCGAAATCGCGCTGCTCGGCAAGAAGCCGCCGGAGGTGGAGGCGATCTTGGCGAAGGCAGAGAACCGGCTAGCGATGCGAAATGCGATCCAGACATTGGCTGACTTCATCCGGACGCACTGAGTGGCGGCCATCGTCTGCCGTCGCGTTCCTTCACACCCCCTCTGTCCTGCCGGACATCTCCCCCGCAAGGGGGGAGATTGGATGTCATTTCCGCTTTCGTAAATCGCCGGCGTCGCAGGAAGGGCACAGCAGGCGAAGCTGCCGATCTCCCCCCCTTGTGGGGGGAGATGCCCGGCAGGGCAGAGGGGGTGTTGTCCCGCCAGCACCTTCAAGCTCGCCTCGACGCCCCGCGCGCTCCGCCCGGTAGCGGCACACAGATGGCGATCACAGCCTCAATAAGTCTTGGCGCCGTTCACCATCAACCAGACCACATAGAGCGAGGTGGTGCCGGCAATGTAGAGGCGGTTGCGCTTGGCGCCGCCGAACACGCAATTGGCGACGACTTCCGGCACCTTGACCTTGCCGATCAGCGTGCCGTCCGGATCGTAGCAATGGATGCCGTCGGCGGCACTCGTCCAGATGCGCCCGCTTTCGTCGAGCCGGAAGCCGTCGAACAGCCCGGCGGTGCAGTCGGCGAAGACCTTGCCGCCCGAGATCTTCTTGCCGGCCTTGCCGACATTGAACACGCGGATATGCGCCGGGTTCTTGGCGCCATGGGTGCGGCCCGTGTCGGCGACATAGAGCAGGCTTTCGTCGAGCGAGAAGGCGAGCCCGTTGGGCCTGACCATGTCGGTGATGACGGCGTCGATTTCGCCCGTGCCGGGGTCGACGCGGTAGACATTGCAGGCGCCGATCTCGCTTTCGGCGTGGTCGCCCTCGTAGTCGCTGTCGATGCCATAGGCCGGATCGGTGAACCAGATCGAGCCGTCGGAACGGACGACGACGTCGTTGGGCGAGTTGAGCCGCTTGCCGCGCCATTTGTCGGCGATGGTGGTGACCGAGCCGTCATGCTCGGTGCGGCTGACGCGGCGGCCCGAATGCTCGCAGGTGATAAGCCGGCCCTGCCGGTCGACGGTATTGCCGTTGGAATTGCCGGACGGCTGGCGGAAGACGCTGACGCTGCCATCGGTCTCGTCATAGCGCAGCATGCGGTTGTTGGGGATGTCGGACCAGACGAGGTAGCGGCCGGCGGCGAACCAGGCCGGACCTTCCGCCCAGCGACACCCGGTGAACAGCTTCTCCACCCGCTCATTGGCGTTGAACAGCCGCGAGAAACGCGGATCGAGAATTTCATAGTCGGCGGCCGTCATGCTTTTCCTCCAGCGTTCCAGTCGGCCGCGATCAAGCCAGCCGACGGGCGATCTGGCAAGATCGAGGATGATTGCTTCACCGTATCTTGTGTTTGGCCGCAGAACCTGCCGGCCAACATGCGGGGTAAGGGCCGGTTAACCGGCTATGCGCTGGTTGCAATGGTGCATTGCAACATCTTTCTTTTGCAACGCACCATTCCTATGTCATGCTGGCAATCGATCAAGGGAGGAACAAACCGCCGCGTTAACGCGGCAGAGAAGGAACCTCGTCATGATCTTCGACAACCTCGTCTCTCGCGCTCGCAACAATATCGCCAAGCGCCGCCACTACAACCGTCTCGTCGCCGAAATCGAGAACCTGTCGAGCCGCGACCTCGCCGATCTGCGCGCCGACCGCTCCGAGATGCTTTACCAGATCCACAAGCAGATCTACGGCTGAGTCTTTTTAGCCGACCCATCACGTTCGTCATCCTTGGGCGTAGCGACGCGAAGCGGAGCGAAGACCCAAGGATGACGACGCATAGGGATCGCCTTAACCAGGCGACGCCAGCGCTTTCTCGATCTGCGGCAGCAACAGGTCTCTCGCCGATTCCGGCGTCAGCGGCCCGACATGCTTGTAGGCGATCTTGCCGTCCTTGCCGATGACGAAGGTCTCCGGCACGCCATAGACGCCCCAGTCGATCGCCGCGCGGCCGGCCGGATCGACGCCGATCGCCCGGTACGGATTGCCGAGATCGCCAAGGAAGCGGCGGGCATTTTCCGGCTGGTCCTTGTAGTTCAGCGCTGCAAGCGTGAAGCGCTTGTCCCCAGACAACGCCAGAAGCACCGGATGCTCTTCCCGGCACGGCGCGCACCAGGACGCGAAGACGTTGACCAGCGTCACCTTGCCGGCGAAGGATTTGGAATCCAGCCCCGGCAGGTTCGAGCCTTCGAGCGGCGGCAGGTTCGTCTGGGGCGCCGGCAGGCCGATCAGGGCCGAGGGAATTTCCGAAGTGTCGCGGCCGGACAGAAGCTGCGACAGGAACAGTCCGGCCAATCCGAGGAAAACCAGCAGCGGCAGAAGCACGAACAGGCGGCGGCGCGCCGGCGTTTGGGTCTCGCTGCTCACGGCTTCGCCGTCCCGGTTTTGTCGGAGCGCCGCCGCACGCCCGCGGCTTCCAATGCCGCGAGCTCGCGCCTGCGCGCCCGCTGGTCAAGCAGGATCCAGCCAATCAGCCCGGCCAGCACGATCGCCGTGATGGCATAGGCGGCGGTGACATAGAGGGCGTGCGCGCTCATATCAGCCGCTCCGCGCGCGCAGCTTCCGCGCCTGCCATGTCGATCCGCTTGATCATGCCTTCCTTTAACCTTGTACCGCGGGCCGGACAATCAGTCGCGTGCCGCAGATTGAGAACGTCCGACAGACTTCAATCCGTCCCGTGGCGCAATGCCAGCGCGGCCGCCAGCGGCCCGAGCACCGCAAGAAACAGCGTCAGCGCGGCAAGAATGAGGAAGGGCTGCAGGAACGGCGCCGGCTCGGCCACCGCGCCATAGCTTGCCGAGACGCCGAAGATCAGCACGGGAATCGTGAGCGGCAGCACCAGCACCGAGATCAGCAGCCCGCCGCGCGGCAGCGCCACCGCCACGGCCGCGCCGGCGGCACCGATGAAGGTGATGGCCGGCGTGCCGATAAGTAGCGTAAGCGCCGTGGCGCCGATGCCCAACGGCTCCATGTTCATGAACAGGCCGAGCAGGGGCGCTGCGACCACCAGCGGCAGCACGCTGCCCGTCCAGTGCGCCAGGCACTTGGTCAGCACCGTCAGCGCCAGCATGTGGCGGTCGTTGCTCAGCACCAGAAGGTCGAGCGAGCCGTCCTCGCGGTCGGCCTGGAACAGCCGGTCGAGCCCGAGCAGGCAGGCGAGCAGGGCGGCGATCCACAGGATCGCCGGGCCGATGCGGGACAAAAGGTTGAGGTCGGGGCCGACGCCGAAGGGGATGGTGGCGATCACCGCCAGGAAGAAGATGACGCCGATCAAAGCGCCGCCGCCGGCGCGGATCGAGAGGCGGATGTCGCGCAGGAAGAGGGCTAGCATCGGCGAAGTGCCTCTACGGGTCGATCGCCCTCAACGTAGCATTCCTTCAAACCCCCCTCTGTCCGGCCGGAGGTCTCCCCCACAAGGGGGGAGATTGGCAGTTCCACCGCCGGCGATCCTCCGTCAGCGTTGAAAATTGGCGAAAGGGGAGGTGACATCCCCTTACGGGGGAGATGTCCGGCAGGACAGAGGGGGGTGGGACGGAGTGCAAACGTCATCCAGTCATTCCCAAAACCAGCCCCTTCGCCCCCTGCAGCCCGAGCGGCAAATGCGTCGCCGCCACGATGATACCTCCCTCTTGGCGGTGGCCCCTCATCAACCCCGCAAACCGCTCCTCCGACGTCTTGTCCAGCCCCGCTGTCGGCTCATCGAGCAGCCAAACGGGCCGCCGGCTGACCAAAAGCTTGGCGATCGACGCGCGCCGCCTTTGCCCGGTCGAGAGATAGCCGAACGGCAGATGCCCAAGCCCTCCCAACCCGACAGTCTCCAGCGCCTCCTCCACGCCCAGCCCCGGCTCGCCCTGGAAGGCGCGCCAGAAATCCAGGTTTTCTTCGACGCTGAGCGCCGTCTTCATCGCGTTGAGATGGCCGAGATAATGCGAGGCCGAAGCGACCGAGGGGAGATCTTCGCCGCCGCCTTCGACCGTCACCCGGCCCTCGGCCGCCGGCAGCAAGCCGGCGATGACCCTCAGAAACGTCGATTTGCCGGCGCCGTTCGGCCCGGTGACGATGAGCGCCTCGCCCTTTTCGAGCTTGAATCCGATGCCGGAAAAAACCGTCTCGCCGCCGCGCTCGCCGCCCAGATTTTCGGCGATCAGCCGCATCCTTGCCAGTCCCCGAAAGCACCGTTTCGCGGCCGCCGCCGCATCGCAGAAATTTGCCTTTCGCCTGTCTAGAACTATTCCAGGAAATTCTCTATATGCGGTTCATCCGTGCCAGCGGTCGGCGCGGGAACAGAATTAGCGCCGAACCAGCGCACGCGCCGCCTTGAACGGCTCGGGTTGCTTGGGAGCGGACAGCGGAAATGGCCGTACCCGCACCTTTGCGCGTGATTGCATGCCATCGGCGTCCGTTCCCTTTCAGGCTGAACAGACAAGGACGGATCGCACGTGTCAAAATCCCTCGACAGCTTCAAATGCCGCCGCACCCTGACCGCGGGTGGCGCGGACTATGTCTATTTCGACCTCGTCGAGGCCGAGAAGAACGGCCTTACCGGTATCGCCCAACTGCCCTATTCGATGAAGGTGCTGCTGGAGAACCTGCTGCGCAACGAAGACGGCCGCTCGGTCACCAAGGAGAGCATCCAGGCGGTCGCCGCATGGCTCACCGACAAGGGCACCGCCGGCGTCGAGATCGCCTACCGCCCGGCCCGCGTGCTTATGCAGGATTTCACCGGCGTTCCGGCCGTAGTCGATCTCGCGGCCATGCGCGACGGCATCAAGGCGCTCGGCGGCGATCCGGAAAAGATCAATCCGCTGGTGCCGGTCGACCTCGTCATCGACCACTCCGTCATCGTCGACGAGTTCGGCACGCCGATGGCCTTCGCCCGCAATGTCGAGCTCGAATATGAGCGCAACGAGGAGCGCTACAAGTTCCTGAAATGGGGCCAGCAGGCCTTCCGCAACTTCCGCGTCGTGCCGCCCGGCACCGGCATCTGCCACCAGGTCAACCTCGAATATCTCGGCCAGGTCGTGTGGACCAACTCGGAAGACGGCGAAACCACCGCTTACCCCGACACCTGCGTCGGCACCGATTCGCACACCACCATGATCAACGGCCTCGGCGTGCTCGGCTGGGGCGTCGGCGGTATCGAGGCGGAAGCCGCGATGCTCGGCCAGCCGGTCTCCATGCTTCTGCCCGAGGTGATCGGCTTCCGCCTCACCGGCAAGCTGAAGGAAGGCGTTACCGCCACCGACCTCGTGCTCACCGTCACCCAGATGCTGCGCAAGAAGGGCGTCGTCGGCAAGTTCGTCGAGTTCTTCGGCCCCGGTCTCTCCAACATGACGCTGGCCGACCGCGCCACCATAGGCAACATGGCGCCGGAATATGGCGCCACCTGCGGCTTCTTCCCGGTCGACAGCGAGACCATCCGTTATCTCACCATGTCCGGCCGCGAGGAGAACCGCATCGCCCTGGTCGAGGCTTATTCGAAGGCGCAAGGCATGTGGCGTGACGCAGGCTCCGCCGATCCGGTCTTCACCGACCTGCTCGAGCTCGACCTCGGCGACGTGGTGCCGTCGATGGCCGGCCCGAAGCGCCCCGAGGGCCGCGTCGCCCTGCAGGACATTCCCGCCGGCTTCGCCAAGGCGATGGAGACCGAGTACAAGAAGGCCGCCGAAATCTCGAAGCGCTATGCCGTCGAAGGCACCGGCTATGATCTCGGCCATGGCGATGTCGTCATCGCCGCCATCACCTCCTGCACCAACACCTCGAACCCCAGCGTGCTGATCGGCGCCGGCTTGCTTGCGCGCAACGCCAACCGGCGCGGCCTGAAGCAGAAACCCTGGGTCAAGACTTCGCTGGCGCCCGGCAGCCAGGTGGTCGCCGAATATCTCGAGAAATCCGGACTGCAGAAGGAGCTCGACCAGATCGGCTTCAACCTCGTCGGTTTCGGCTGCACCACCTGCATCGGCAATTCCGGCCCGCTGCCGGGGCCGATCTCCAAGACCATCAACGATAAAGGTTTGATCGCTGCCGCGGTTCTCTCCGGCAACCGCAACTTCGAAGGCCGCGTCTCGCCCGACGTGCAGGCGAACTATCTCGCCTCGCCGCCGCTGGTGGTGGCGCACGCGCTGGCCGGCACGGTTACCAAGGACCTCACCACCGAGCCGCTCGGCGAAGGCAGCGACGGCAAGCCGGTCTATCTCAAGGACATCTGGCCGAGCTCGGTCGAGATCCAGGAGTTCATCGAGAAGAACGTCACGCGCGAGCTCTTCGCCCGCAAATATGCCGACGTCTTCAAGGGCGACGCGTACTGGCAGAAGGTCAAGGCGCCGGAAGGCCAGACCTACGCTTGGGACGACAATTCGACCTATGTGCAGAACCCGCCCTATTTCGCCGGCATGGGCCGCGGCTTCGGCAAGGTCGGCGACATCAAGGGCGCGCGCGTGCTTGGTCTCTTCGGCGACAAGATCACCACCGACCACATCTCGCCGGCGGGTTCGATCAAGGCAGCTTCGCCGGCCGGCAAATACCTCACCGAGCATGGCGTCGGCGTCGCCGACTTCAACCAGTACGGCACGCGGCGCGGCAACCATGAAGTGATGATGCGCGGCACCTTCGCCAACATCCGCATCCGCAACCACATGCTGGGCGAGAACGGCCGCGAGGGCGGCTACACGATCCACTATCCCTCGAAGGAAGAGATGTCGATCTACGACGCCGCGATGGAATACAAGCGGGAAGGCGTGCCGCTGGTCATCTTCGCCGGCGTCGAATACGGCAACGGCTCCTCGCGCGACTGGGCGGCCAAGGGAACGAATCTGCTCGGCGTGCGCGCGGTCATCGCCCAGTCCTTCGAGCGTATCCACCGCTCGAACCTGGTCGGCATGGGCGTCATCCCCTTCGTCTTCGAGGACGGCACCTCATGGGCTTCCCTCAACCTCAAGGGGGACGAGCTGGTCGAGATCGACGGCCTGGACGCGATCAAGCCGCGCCAGAAGATGGTGGCCAAGGTGACCTTTGGCGACGGCACGGTGAAGAACCTGCCGATCATCTGCCGCATCGATACGCTGGACGAGCTCGACTACTTCAAGAACGGCGGCATCCTGCAATACGTGCTGCGCGATCTCGCTGCGTAGCAGCAAGGGAATAAGGCAGTAAGGGAGTAGGGAAAGGTACCCCTACTGCCTACTGCCTATTCCCAAACTTCCAACAATGAAAGCTTGGCCGGTCAAAGCATTGGCGGGCTCGGCCCAAAGTCCAGGTCCATTTCGCTCGCAATAGAGATCGGCCGGCATCAGGAGAGTTTACCACACGGCGGTCATGCGGCCCCGAAATCGAACCGCATCGGAAAATGCAGTGGCGTCTCCCTCGTCGCCCTTACCTGCGGTCGCGGCGACAAAGTTTCACCGCAACGTGACTTCCCGTTGACTGTCCGTTCTGCCACATATTTTAGCAATCAGAACAAGGCCGGCGTCACCGGCGGGAATTGGAACAGTCATGGCATTTCGAGGACCATTGCGGCTTGCGGCAGTTGCGCTGGCACTTTCAACGTTTGCCGGCGCCGCGCTGGCAAGCGAGCCCGAGAAGCCGCAAATCGAAAAGCCCCAAGCCGAAAGACCTCTGGGTGTGGTCGAGCTTTTCACCAGCCAGGGCTGCAGTTCCTGCCCGCCGGCCGATGAATTCTTCGCCGAGCTGGCCGGCAAGGAAAACATCGTCGCGCTCGCCTACCATGTCAATTACTGGGACTATCTGGGCTGGCAGGACACGCTGAGCAGTAAAGAGAACACCGACCGGCAATATGACTATATGCGCGCCTTCGGCAGCCGCTCGGTCTATACCCCGCAGGCCGTCATCAACGGCCGCAGCCACGTCAACGGCGCCAACCGCAAGGACGTCGACGGCGCATTGGCCCGGATGGACAGGACCGGTGAAGGCATGCGGGTCGCCATCAAGGTGAGCCGCACCAGCGACCGCGTCATGATCGACGCCGGTGACGCCGGCAACGGCCCGACCGACGCCCATGTGGTGATCGTCTATTTCGATTCGCCGCAGATGGTGAAGATCGGCCAGGGCGAAAACAGCGGCCGCAGCCTGACCTACTGGAACGCCGTCTCCGACATCCAGACCGCCGGCATGTGGCACGGCAAGGCGCAGCGCTACGAACTGCCGATGACCGAGATTGCCAAGAAAGGCGGCTGCGCGGTGCTGCTGCAGTCCGTCGGCAAGGACGGCATGCCCGGCCCGATCCTCGGCGCCGCTTTTATCCGCAAGCCCGACCGCCTTTGACTGCACCCCTTCTCCCCTTGTGGGAGAAGGTGGATCGGCGCGCGGCCGGAAGAGGGGTGCTGGAAGAAATGAGGCGGCAGCGATTTCGTGCGTATCGCCAAGCTGGAGCACCCCTCATCCGACCGAGCTTCGCTCGGCCACCTTCTCCCGCAAAGGGAGAAGGGGAAGCCGCGCCGCTCAGCCAATAAAAAACCGGCGTCAGCTTGCTTCTGACGCCGGTCATTCAGGTTTTGGGATCGTCGCACCTGATTTTTCCAAGGAAAAACCGAGGTTGGTTCGATCCGACGCTGACCCGTGGGCGGGGGGCTTGGGGTTTACGAGCCGGTGCCGGACCGAACCGTCTCAGGCAACGCCGGTAAATTCGTCGGACATTGGGGCATGAGCGCGGATAATTTGTGGCGAGAATGTGGCGGAGCATCACCAATTCCAACACGCGTTTTGCAAACGTGACTGGACCTTTCGGAAACAGCGCGGTGCCGGTGGTGCTTAGCCGGGCCCCTTGCAATTCGGCCGCGAAAGCGCGAACCTTTGCTGCGAGATTCAAGCGAAGGATCGAAGCATGACCGATCACGGCTGCGGGACGGAGGATGGGGAAGCATCCGGAATATTGATCCCGCTGCATGAGGCGCGGAGCGCGCGCCTCGATCAGCCGGTGCGCTTCGACCGGCGCGAGCTCGACCAGATCCTGAGGCTGTACGGACGCATGGTGGCGGCCAATGAATGGCGCGACTATGCGATCGACCATCTCACTGATCGCGCTGTCTTTTCTGTCTTCCGCCGCGCCAGCGAAGTGCCGCTGTTTCAGATCGTCAAGGACCCGAAACTGGCGCGCCGGCAAGGCGCCTTCGCCGTCATCGCCGCCGGCGGACGCATCCTCAAGCGCGGCCAGGAGCTCGGCCGTGTGCTCGGCGTGTTCGATTCCAAGCTGAAGCTGGTCGAGGCCTAACTATTTAATTTGGCTGCGGAATGTCCGCTCCGGCAACGAACCGGGGTCCGGCGGCAGTGCCGCGCCGCCGTTGAGCGGCAGCTGCATGAAGACCGTGTCGAGCCAGCGTCCGTGCTTGTAGCCCGACCCTTCCAGGCGCCCTGAATGACGGAAGCCAAGCTTCTCGTGCAACCGCACCGAGGCGCTGTCGGCATGGCCGTCGCCGATCACCGCGATGATCTGGCGAAAGCCGGCCAGGCGCGCCGCCTCGATCAGTGCCTGCATCAGCAGGAGACCGACACCCTGGCCCTTGGCCTCGGGCGCGACATAGACCGAATCCTCGACGACGAATCGGTAGGCGGGACGCGGCCGGAACGGTCCGGCATAAGCGTAGCCGAGCACGATGCCGTCCTTTTCCGCCACGAGATAGGGAAAGCTGCCTGCCGCTAAGCTGTCGAATCGATTGCCCATTTCGGCGCGGCTGGGCGGCTCCAGCTCGTAGCTCGCCGTGCCGTGCGCGACCGCGTCGGCATAGATTTCCGTGATTCGGTCGAGGTCGGCCGCAGCGGCGGCTCTGATTGCAATATTGCTCATAATTTGTGCAGTTGGCTTTTCTGCTTCGATAACAGCAAAGGGGCGAGCAAAAGGAAAGGGCGGCTGTTGGGCCGCCCTTTCCGAAATCTATGGTCCAGCCGGACCTGCCTTTAGCGGCGGTCGCCCATGAACTGCAGCAGGAACATGAACAGGTTGATGAAGTCGAGGTAGAGCCGCAGCGCGCCCATGATCGCCTTGCGGCCGGCGACGTCGGCGACGTCACCCTCGAAATACATCTCCTTGATCTTCTGCGTGTCGTAGGCGGTCAGGCCCGCGAACACCAGCACGCCGATCGCCGAGATGGCGAAAGCCAGCGCCGATGACTGCAGGAAGATGTTGATCAGCATCGCGATCAGCAGGCCGATCACGCCCATGATCAGGAACGAGCCGAAAGCGGTCAGGTCGCGCCTGGTGGTGTAGCCGTAGAGCGACAGCGCGCCGAAGGCCGCGGCCGTGGCGAAGAAGGTCTGGGTGATGCTGGTGCCGGTGTAGACGAGGAAGATCGTCGACAGCGACAAGCCGACAAGGCCGGCATAGACCCAGAAGGTGGTCTGCGCCGCAGCTACGCTCATCGACTGGATCCTGAAGGACAGGAACATCACTGCAGCGAGCGGCGCCAGGATGACGACCCAGCGGAACGCGCTTGCATAGATGAGCTGGCCGAAAGCGGTCAGCTGGCCGTCGCCGGTGACGGCGAGTTGGAACGCACCCCACGCGGCAAGGCCGGTGATGAGCAGGCCAAGCCCCATCAGGTTGTAGACCTTGATCATATAGGCCCGCAGGCCCTGATCGATATCGACGCGCGCGCCGGGGGCGGCGGACGTCTGGTAGTTGCGAATGGGATCAGCCATTGGAAATCCTCTGTTGCTTCTGCCCCGTCCGGTGACAGGTTCTTTGGAGCGACCACTTGAACCAGGCGCCGCTGGCGGGGCTCCAGCATGCCTGTGCAAAATATGAGCGTTCTCGACGTCAAGAACAAGACGGTAACGAGGGTAATGCTTCGTGAGAAAGCAAAAGCCCGGTTCTTCGGCCGTTTCGGCCATCATCCTTACCAAGATTTAAGGCGCGCGGTTTCCCGGCATGCCGGATCAAAGGTTGCGCAGCACCGGCGCCGCCTTGTGGCCGAGCACCCGCCAGGTGCCTGCCAGACCGATGCCGACGGTGACCGCCAACGAGACGAGGATCGTCGCCACCGCCACCTCCGGCATGAAATGCGACGGCAGCGTCATGATGTGCGCGACGACGAACCATGCCGCGATGCCGCCCGCGGCAAGCGCGAACAGCGCGGTCGCAAGGCCGATCAGCACATATTCCAGCGAGAAGGCGATAATCAGCGTCCGGCGCGTCGCGCCGAGCGTCTTCAGCACCACCGCGTCATGGATGCGCGCCCGGTTGCCGGCGGCCAAAGCGCCGGAGAGCACCAGCACCGAGGCGATCAGCGCCACGCCGGCGGCGGCGCGGATCGCCGTGCCCAATTGCGCGACCAGCCGGTTGACGATGTCGAGCGCGTCCTTGACGCGGACCGTCGTCACCGCGGGAAAGGCTCGGGTGACCGCGTTGAGCAGCCTGGCGTCGTCGGTCGTGGTGGTGCTCTTGTCGGTCAGCGTCGCCAGCCAGCCATGCGGCGCGCCGGCGAAAGTGTTGGGCGAGAAGACCATGACGAAATTGATGCCCATGGTTTCCCATTCGACCTGGCGGAAATTGGCGATCTTTGCGGTGATGTTGCGGCCGAGCACATTGACGGTGACGGTGTCGCCGAGCTTCAGGCCGATCGCTTTGCCTTCCTCGGCCGAGAACGACACCAGCGGCTCGCCGGAATAGTTCTGCGGCCACCATGTGCCTTCGGTCAGGGTGGCGTTTTCCGGCTGCTTCGCGTCATAGGTCAGCCCGCGATCGCCGCGCAGCACCCAGGCGCCATCGGCGGGGACCTTCACCTTGTCGACGTCGACGCCGTTGAGCGCCATGATGCGGCCGCGCAGCATCGGCACCTTGACCAGCGTTCCCTGCGGCGCCTCCTTGCCGACCAGGCCGGCAAAGGCATCGACATCGCTGCTCTGGATATCGACGAAGAAGAAGTTCGGCGCCCGCTCCGGCAGGCTGCCGGAGATCTGGCGCCTGAGATTGCCGTCGATCAGCGCCAGCGTCACCAGGAGCGTCAGGCCTAACCCGAGCGACAGCACCACCGACGGCGTCAGCGCACCGGGACGGTGGATGTTGCCAAGCGCCAGCCTGAACGACACGGAACGCGCGCGCGGGCTCCGCCGGGCTGCCCATTGCACCAGCGCCGCCACCAGCCGCAGCACCAGGAAAGCAAAGACCGTGGCGCCAACGAAGATCGAGGCGATGCGCCGATCGTCGGCGGAAAGGATGGCGAGCGCGGCCAGCACCAGCACGATCGCGAGAGCGGCACCGACATAGGGCAGGCGCGGCCAGCCGCGGCTTTCGAATCCCATTTCGCGGAAAAGTGCGGTCGCCGGCACGTCGCGGGCACGCCCGAGCGGCAGCAACGCGAAGGCCAGCGTCACCAGCAGGCCGAACAGCGCAGCCATGGCGAGGGCGCCGGGATAGAACCCGCCTTCCGCCGGCACGGGGATGACCGACTGCAAAAGCGCGCTCGCCACGAACGGCATCGCAGCGCCCAGGATCAGGCCGAGCACGATGCCGAGGCCGGCAATCAAAAGGATCTGCACGAGATAGACCGTGAAGACGAACCCGCCCGAGGCGCCGAGGCTCTTGAAGGTGGCGATGACGCCCCGCTTGCCGTCGAGATAGGCGCGCACCGCATTGGCCACGCCGACGCCGCCGACGACCAGCGCCGTCAGCCCGACCAGCGTCAGGAACTGCGAGAAGCGCTCGATGTTGGAGGAGAGCGCGGGTGCTGCATTGCTGCGCGTGCGGATCGACCAGCCGGCCTGCGGAAAGTCTTTCGCCGCCAGGGCCTGGATTTCCTTGATCCGCGCCTCGCCGGCATGGTCGGGCAACCGGACCTTATAGGCGTTCTCGACCAGACTGCCGGGCTGAACCAGCCCGGACGCGGCAAGCCCGTCGTTCGAGATCATCAGTCGCGGCGCGAAGCCGAAACCGTCGGATATCGCGTCGGGCTCGCTGATAAGCCTGGCCCTCAGCTCGAAGGTGGCGCCGCCAAGCTCCAGCCGGTCGCCGACATGCAGATTGAGGCGGTCGAACAAGAGATCGGGCGCGGCGGCGCCGAAAACGCCGGACCGCTCGCCGAGCAGCTCCCGCTTCGGCAGCGGCGGGTCGGTTTCCAGCGAGCCGTAAAGCGGATAGGCATCGTCGACCGCCTTGGCTTCGACCAGCGCCTGGTCCGAGCCGTCCTCGAGCCGCGCCATGGAACGCATGCCCGAATTCAGGGACACCGTGCCAAGGCTGTCGAGGAAGCCGAGCTCTGCGTCGGAAGCGCTGCGCTGGTTGATCTGGAAGCGCAGATCGCCACCAAGCAGCGTCTGGCCCTGATTGGCGACCCCGGCCGTGATCGCCTGCGCCACCGAATTGACGCCGCCGATGGCCGCGACGCCGAGCGCGATACAGGCGAGGAAGATCATGAAGCCGGACAGGCCGCCGCGCATCTCGCGCAGCGAGAAGCGGATGGCGAGCTTCAGAGTCCGCATCAGGCCGGCACGCCAGAGCGCCACGCGTCCGTTTGGACGCGCAAAGGGCGCTCTGCCTCTTTGAATCTATGCATCATGCCCTCCGAAAATCGGGTCCGATTTCCGGACTGACGCGGCAACCAGCTTGGGCGCATCCTCGATGCGTCCCGAGCGCATCGACACCTGGCGCGCGCAGCGGGCGGCAAGCGCCGGGTCATGCGTGACTAGCACCAGCGTCATGCCGCGCTCGGCCGCCTTGGCGAACAAAAGGTCGGCGATCTGCTTTCCGGTCGCCTGGTCGAGGTTGCCGGTCGGCTCGTCGGCAATGAGGATGCGCGGCGAGGGCGCCAGCGCCCTGGCGATCGCCACGCGCTGCTGCTCGCCTCCCGAGAGCTCGCCGGGATAGTGCGTCACACGGTCGCTCAAGCCGACCGCCGCGAGCTCCTGCGCCGCCACCCCGAACGGATCGGCATGGCCGGCGAGTTCCAGCGGCACCGCGACATTCTCGAGCGCCGTCATGTTGGGAATGAGGTGGAAGGACTGGAAGACGATGCCGATATTTCGCCCCCGAAACGATGCAATCTGGTCCTCGCTTTTGCCGTTGAGCAATTCGCCGGCGATACGCACCGTCCCTGAGTCGACGCTCTCGAGGCCAGCCAGAACCATCAGCAAGGTGGACTTGCCGGATCCCGACGGGCCGACGATGCCGGTGGCCTCGCCGCCAGCCACGTCGAGGCTGACGCCTTTCAGCACATGGACGGAGGAAGCGCCCTCGCCGAGCGTCAGCGAGACATCCCTCAATGCGATGACGGCTTCTGTCACAATGAAAGCGTCCTATATGGTGGAAAAAGGAGACGAGAATGCCTCCTCCCAGGGAACGTTTCGGTCATATGGGGCTCGCCGCATGGCTTTCAAACACTCAACCGCCGCCGCCGTCGTCCTTTTCCTCGCGGTTTGCGGCGCCATGGTGCCGGCGCGCGCGGAGACCTTCAACATCGTCGGCTTCGGCGACAGCCTGACGGCGGGCTTCGGCCTTGGCCCGGGCCAGGGGTTCACCGACAGGCTGCAGGCAGCGCTGAAAGCGAAGGGCCATGACGTCGTCGTCGCGAATGCCGGCGTTTCCGGCGATACCACGAGCGGCGGGCTGGCGCGGCTCGATTGGTCGGTGCCGGACGGCACAAGGCTCGTCATCCTCGAGCTCGGCGCCAACGACATGCTACGCGGCGTCTCGCCCGACATCGCTGAAAAGAATCTCGATGCGATGCTGGCGAAGCTCAAGCAGCGCAAAATCCCGGTGCTCCTGGCCGGCATGCGCGCGGCGCCGAATCTTGGCGCCGATTACCAGAAGGTTTTCGACGCGATCTATCCGCGGCTGGCCGCAAAATACGACATTCCGCTCTATCCGTTCTTTCTCGACAGCGTCGCCGGCCATCCGGACCTGCAGCTGGAGGACGGCCTGCATCCCAACCCGAAGGGAGTTGATGTCATGGTCAAGGGCATTCTGCCGGTCGTCGAAAAGGCCATCGCCGCCAATGGCGGTCCGTCGTGAGTCCAAAACGCCACGGTTTCCGTTGGGGAAACCTTGTGGACAACAAACCGCTTGCCCCGCGCTGATATCGATGATTCGCTAGGGGGCGAGAGTTCGATTCGAGGACAGGAGGCTTTCCATGCCACGTCTTTTCACCGCCCTCGAAATTCCTCGTGATGCTGCTCTTTCGCTGTCCCTGCTCCGGGGCGGGCTTCCCGGAGCCCGCTGGATCGATGTCGAAAACTATCATCTGACGCTGCGCTTCATCGGCGACGTCGAAGGCCATGTCGCCGACGAGATCGCCAATGCGCTCGATCGCGTCAATCGTCCCTCCTTCCCCTTGACGCTCTCCGGAGTGGGCGCTTTCGGCGGCAAGAAGCCGCATGCGGTGTGGGCCGGCGTGTCCGCCTCGCCGGACCTGGTGGCGCTGCAGGGCGAAATCGACCGCATCTGCCAGCGGCTCGGCCTTCCAGCCGATCCACGCAAGTTCTCGCCGCATGTGACGCTGGCGCGGCTGCGCAATGCAAGCCCGCTTGACGTCGCGCAATATCTTTCGGCGCGCGGCAATTTTTCAACGCTGCCCTTCCGCGTCGGCCGCTTTGTCTTGATGTCGTCGCGCGATTCGGTCGGCGGCGGCCCCTATATCGTCGAGGAAGCCTGGCCGCTGGTCGGCGCCGATTCGCGCGCTTCCAGCCGCTTCGCCAGCGCCTCCGACGCTTCGCGGATCATGCGGTAGACCGCGGCGAACGCCTGCCGGTCTTCGTAAAAGGGGTCCGGCACGTCGCGGGCTGCTCCGGTCGCGAATTCCAGATAGAGATGGATGCGGTCGCGCGCGGCCTCAGGCGCCAGCGCCTTGAGGTCGCGCACATTCGCCCGGTCCATGCCGAGGATCAGATCGAAGCGCGCAAAATCCTCTGGCGCTATTCTGCGTGCCCTCTGCCCGGAAATGTCGATGCCATGCTCAGCGGCGACCGCGATCGAGCGTGGATCGGGACCGGAGCCGACCTCCCAGCCGCTGATCGCCGCCGAATCGAGCACGATATCATGGGCAATTCCGCGCTCCGCCAGAACGGCCCCCAAGACGCCTTCGGCCAGCGGCGAGCGGCAGATGTTGCCGAGACAGACGAACAGGATGGTATTTATGGGCTTTGCGCTCATCGATCCGGCGCTATGGTGCAGGTCATTTTTCCCGAATAGCACAGGAACCCATCATGACCAGAGAAAAACTCAGCAAGGACGCGATTACCGCAGCGCTGGCCGAACTCGAAGGCTGGTCGCTGGCCACCGACGGCGCCTCCATCAAGCGCAGCTTCGACTTCAAGAACTTCTCCGAGGCCTTCGCCTTCATGACCCGTGTGGCGCTGGCCGCCGAGAAGATGGACCACCACCCCGACTGGTCGAACGTCTACAAGACCGTCGACGTGACGCTGAACACGCATGACGCCGGCGGCGTCACGGCGCTCGATATCGAGTTGGCCAAGCGGATGAACCGGTATTTCGCCTGACGCCGCCAACGGAGGCGGTCTCCGATTTTCCGGGCAAGTATCCGCCGAAGCTCTTGCAGCGGGGTGCCGCTTTCACCACATCTTTCGGCGGTTGGCACGCAGGGTTGCGCGCAGCCAAGGAGAGATTGATGGCGCAGGAATCCGGTTTTGATTTCTTCGGCTTTGGCGACAGGCTCGCCGGCGAGGGCGAGGTGCGCGAGAAATTCTGGCGCACCGCCAAGAAGGCTGCCCGGCAGGTCCCGTTCATGGACGAGGTGGTCGCTGCCTATTACTGCGCCATGGACAAGGACACGCCGCTGCGCGCCAAGGGCATTCTGCTAGCCGCGCTCGGCTATTTCGTGCTGCCGATGGATTTCATCCCCGACTTCGTCTTCGGTCTCGGCTTCACCGACGACCTTGCCGTGCTGACCGCCGCGATCACCGCCGTCCGCGCCCATATCACGCCCGCTCACCGGCAGGCCGCCAGGGACGCCTTGGCCGACAAGGGTTGACCTGGCTGGCTTTCCGGCACAACGGGACCGCGAAACCGCCCGCGCGAAAAGACAAACTCTTGCCGCTTTCGTGCCCTCCAAGTTCGCGCCGGGACATAGCGACCGCCGCTTGAAGCGGCGGGCGCGAATGGCGGCGGTTTCCTGGGGTGATCTCCTTTTCTTGAGGAAAATTCACCGTTTGGTAACCCTGATTAAATCAAAATGAAGCGACGGCAGGACGCCACGCGGCCCTGCCTCCGCACCATTTGGGAATACGGAAAGAACGATGCGCGGATTGATTGCTACAGTTTCCAGCCTGGTCCTGGCGGCCGCCTTCGCGGCGCCGGCGCTGGCCCAGCAGGCAACCAAGATCGGCCAGCACAATGCCTGGGGCACCTACAGCTATCAGTCGGCGGGCGGCAAGGTCTGCTACGTGCTGACGGTGCCGACCGACAAGCAGCCGCCGACGCTCGACCACGGCGACATGTTCTTCTTCGTCAGCCAGCGCCCGGGGCAGCAGGTTTCCTACGAGCCGCAGTTCATCGCCGGCTACAATTTCCAGGAAGGCTCCAAGGCGACTGTCACCATCGACAAGAAGAGCTTCTCGATGTTCACCCGCGGCAAGTCGGCCTGGGTCGAGAACGCGGCGGAAGAGCCGGTGCTGATCGCCGCCATGAAGACCGGCACCGACATGAAGGTGCAGGCCAAGTCCGGCCGCGGCAACCCGACATCCTACGTCTTCTCGCTGAAGGGCATCTCGGCCGCGCTGGCCTCGATTGCCAAGTGCAAGTAGGCAAGGGCCAAATCTGACGATCAATTCTAAAGCGCGTCGCGATCTTTCAGATTCGCTCCATGCGCTTTAGGTTTTGATTTTACGCATGTCTTTGGCCCGAAATCGGTTCCCACTTTCGGGAGACATGCTTTAGGCCGGGCCTTCAAGCCCGGCCTTTTGCTTTCATCCACCGGCTTGTCGCCGGGCTGGCTCACATGGCCATCTTTTCACATTCGGCCTGGGCCTTCTTGGTCGACGTGTCGATCATGTAGGCTTTGCCCTTGGCGTCGGTGATCATCATCATGCAATGCTTGATGGGTTTCGCCATCTTCATCATTTCGGCGCTCGTTTTCGCGTCAGGCATCATGGTGCCCATGTGCCCGTCGGGCATGATTGCCGTCACTTGCCCGCTTTTCATCATGGTCATCGTGCCCATCGTGTCCTCGGCAAATGCCTGAGGCATGGACAAGCCGACGAGACCGGCAGCGACGACGAGCTTGATCCAGTTCATTCCGCATACTCCCATTTTGCAGGGGCACAGTCGCCCCCTTCAGGTTTCGCAGAAACCTCGTCGGCTGTTACGCAGACACGAATATGTGATCGGTTCTGTGATGCGGTTTCGCGCCAGGTCGTCGCGCTCCGGTTGAGCCGGCTCGACGGCAAGCGAGATTGCCTTCGTTTCCTCGCCCCATGACTCCGCCTGCAACCTGTGCTATGCGCCGCGCTTCATTTCGGGCACGATGCTGAAATCGGCCGCAAACCGCTTATATTGGCGCAACCATGACCCTTTCATTCGACCTGACCGCCGAAGGCGCACGGGACGCCTTGCGCGCTCGTGCCGCGCCGACCGAGAAGCCGTCGCTGATCGGCCTGACCCGCGCCGAGCTCGGCGCTACTTTGGTCGCGACCGGCATCGTGCCGGAGCGGCAGGCGAAAATGCGCGCCCAGCAGCTCTGGCACTGGATGTATGTGCGCGGCGTCTGCGACTTCGCGCATATGTTCAACATCTCCAAGGACCTGCGCGCCGCGCTCGACAAGCACTTTACCGTCGCGCGGCCGGAGATCGTCGAGGAGCAGATCTCCTCCGACGGCACGCGCAAGTGGCTGTTCCGCTTTCCGCCGCGCGGCGCCGGCCGACCGGTCGAGATCGAGACCGTCTACATCCCCGAGGAAGGCCGCGGCACGCTCTGCATCTCCTCGCAGGTCGGCTGCACGCTGACCTGCTCCTTCTGCCATACCGGCACGCAGAAGCTGGTACGCAACCTGACGACGGAAGAAATCCTGGCGCAGCTGCTCACCGCGCGCGACCGGCTGGGCGACTTCCCCGACCGCGACACGCCGGACGGCGCCATCGTGCCTGCCGAGGGCAGAAAGGTCTCCAACATCGTCATGATGGGCATGGGCGAGCCGCTCTACAATTTCGAGGCGGTGAAGAAGGCGCTGCTGATCGCCTCCGACGGCGACGGCCTTTCCCTGTCGAAGCGCCGCATCACGCTCTCGACGTCCGGCGTCGTTCCGGAGATTGCCCGCACCGGCGAGGAGATCGGCGTCATGCTGGCGATCTCGCTGCACGCCACCAATGACGATCTGCGCGACCTGCTGGTGCCGATCAACAAGAAGTTCCCGCTGAAGGACCTGATCGCCGCCTGCCGCGCCTATCCGGGCCTTTCCAACGCCCGCCGCATCACCTTCGAATATGTGATGCTGAAGGACGTCAACGATTCCATCGACGACGCCAAGGCGCTGGTCAAGCTGCTCAGGGGCATTCCGGCCAAGATCAATTTGATCCCGTTCAACCCCTGGCCCGGCACCAACTACCAGTGCTCGGACTGGGAGACGATCGAGAAGTTTGCCGACTACATCAACAATGCCGGCTATGCCTCGCCGATCCGCACGCCGCGCGGCCGCGACATCCTCGCCGCCTGCGGCCAGCTCAAGTCGGAATCGGAGCGCATGCGTAAGGTGGACCGGCTGGCGCTGGAAGCGATGATGATTGCGGGGCACGGCGAGGCGTGAGGCGGATCATCGCCTATGTCGTCCGCTTCGCCGTCATCCTGATCGGCTATGCGATCGCCTCGCTGGCGGCGAGCGCCTTCCTCAATGTGCTGTTCCTCGGCTATTTCGGCTATGCGCCGGGGCCCGGGCATCCGACGATCGCGCCGGCGCTCTATTTTTCGGTGCCTTTCGTAGCGCTGTTCATCGCCTATTTCGGCTTCATGCCGGCGGCGGTCGTAATCCTGATCGCCGAAGTGCTCGGCCGCCGCGACTGGCTGTTCTATGCGCTGGGCGGCGCCGTCACCGCCGTCGTCTTTCTCGGCTTCGCGCACAACGTCGGCGACGGCGATTTCGATGTCACCGACAACAATGTGAGGCTCGCGCTGGTCGGCAGCGGCATGGTCGGCGGCATCTTCTACTGGCTCTCCGCCGGCCGCTGGGCCGGCACCTGGCGCCGCGAACCGTTGCTCGACGCCGAATCTTGAGTTGGATCAAGCGCGCCGAAGCGCGTCAGCTCTACTTCGCCTGTGCCGTCAGGATCTTCAGCGCGAAGGCCGAGAACACGCCGCCGAACAGATAGTCGACCACGCGCGTGACGCGCGGACTGGCCTTCATCGCCGCTGCGAACTTCTCTGCCGCCAGCACCATCGGCGCCGTCACCGGGATCGACAGCACGATGAACATGACGCCGAGGAAGAAGAGCTTGCCCGGCGCATGCGGATCGTGCGCGGAGACGAATTGCGGCAGGAACGTCATGAAAAACAGGATGATCTTCGGATTGAGCAGATTGACGCCGAGCCCGGCCGCCCAACTGCGGAACAGCGAGATCTGCGGTCCGCTCTTCTTCTCCGGCGAGAAGGCCGAGCCTTTGGCGATCGCCTGCCAGGCCAGGAAGACGAGATAGCCGGCGCCGAAGATCTTCAGCGCGAAGAAGGCCATCGGCGAGGCCACGATCAGCGCCGAGATGCCGACCACCACCAGCGTGGTGTGGATCAGCGTGCCGCACAGCGCGCCTGCCATCGAGGCAAAGCCGGTGGCGCGACCCTGGCTCAGCGTTCGCGACACGAACAGCGTCATGTCCGGTCCCGGCGTGATCGCCAGGATGACGGTCGCGATGGCGAACTGGATCAGCGTCGTGGTATCGGGAATGAAGGACATTGCTCGCCCCTGCCAATTGTATAGCGTGACCTATAACGCAGCTGTTTTGCCGCCGCCAGTATCTGCCGGCATGAACGTCTGGCCCAGCTTCCGCCGTCGTCTGCGCCCCTTCCTCTCTTGCATGAGCCGGAAACCCCGTGATACTCGCCCGCGAACCTCTTTACCCGCGGAACCGCCAACAATGTCCAAGACCAAAGACGTGAAGAAAGTCGTGCTCGCCTATTCCGGCGGCCTCGACACCTCCATCATCCTGAAATGGCTGCAGACCGAGCTCGGCGCCGAGGTCGTCACCTTCACCGCCGACCTCGGCCAGGGCGGCGAGCTGGAGCCGGCACGCCGCAAGGCTGAGATGATGGGCATCAAGGACATCCGCATCGTCGACGTGCGCGAGGAATTCGTTTCCGACTTCGTTTTCCCGATGTTCCGCGCCAATGCTGTCTACGAAGGCACCTATCTGCTCGGCACCTCGATTGCCCGGCCGCTGATCTCCAAGCATCTGGTCGAGATCGCCAAGGAGACCGGCGCCGACGCAATCGCGCATGGCGCCACCGGCAAGGGCAACGACCAGGTCCGGTTCGAGCTTTCGGCTTACGCGCTAAACCCGGATATCAAGGTCATCGCGCCGTGGCGCGACTGGTCGTTCAAGTCGCGTACCGACTTGATCAACTTCGCCGAGCAGCACCAGATCCCGGTGCCGAAGGACAAGCGCGGCGACGCGCCCTTCTCGGTCGACGCCAATCTCCTGCACTCCTCCTCCGAGGGCAAGGTGCTGGAGGATCCGTGGAGCGAGCCGCCGGAATTCGTCCACCAGCGCACCGTCTCGCCGATGGACGCGCCGGACCAGGTCACCGAGATCGAGATCGAGTTCCTGAAGGGAGACCCGATCGCACTCAACGGCAAGAAGCTGTCGCCGGCCACCATGCTGGCCGAGCTCAACGACCTCGGCCGCGACAACGGCATTGGCCGTCTCGACCTGGTCGAGAACCGTTTCGTCGGCATGAAGTCGCGCGGCGTCTACGAGACGCCCGGCGGCACCATCCTGATCGCCGCCCACCGGGCGATCGAATCGATCACGCTCGACCGGGGCGCCGCGCACCTCAAGGACGAGTTCATGCCGCGCTACGCCGAACTCATCTACAACGGCTTCTGGTTCTCGCCCGAGCGCGTGATGCTGCAGGCGATGATCGACAAGAGCCAGGAAGACGTCGAAGGCACAGTGCGGCTGAAACTCTACAAGGGCAATGTCATTGTCACCGGCCGCAAGTCGAAGAAGACGCTCTATTCCGATGCGCTGGTCACCTTCGAGGACGACCGCGGCGCCTACGACCAGAAGGACGCTGCCGGCTTCATCCGCCTCAACGCGCTGCGGCTGAGGACGCTGGCGGCGCGGAATCGCAAGGGATGATCCTTGAAAGGCAACCATGAAGAACCCGGCGCCTGCGCCGGGTTCTTATTTGGTATTTCTAATATAGCGGAAGTTACGCGCCGAGAAAGGATTGCTGTTGACCTTTCGGCGACTTCATCTAGGTTCCCTCGTGGGATCGAGGGGGCTTAATTTTGAAAAACGGTATTTCTCTACTGCTTGCGGCGGTCGTCGCTGCCATGGCGTGCCACCCCTCACAGGCGACCGCGAAGCGCGACCCGAAGCCGAATTTGGACAAATGCGTCGCGGCTGTCCAAGCATGGAACATCACGTTAAAGCACGATACCGCCTCTTTCATGGGCGTATCGCGGGAGCGCATGCCGGCTTTGTTCTGCCAACGCCTTGCCGAAGGAATACGCAGCGGGCGGATCAGTTACTCCGACATAAACAGGCTGCAGCTCGACCAACCGACCGAAATCTGGATGGTCATCAAGGGCAAGTCAAAGGCTGCGGCCACGCAAGCCCCGCCTGCGCCGACGTCCAAATTCCGTACCTGCAGCGGATTTGACGGCCCCTTCCAGGTTCCCGCTTCCCAAAAATGCCCGTTGAGCGGCTACGCGCATTATTGAGAGGGAAGTGATGAGATCGAACCTCATCGTTCCGGGTGATTGGGTTTTGACCCCTGCTTCATAACAAAAAGCCCGGCGCATGGCCGGGCTCCCGGTGGAACGGAGATGCCCGTCAGTTGGCGTCGATCGCCTCGGCGATGCGGGCGATGGCCTGCTGGTAGACGCTAGCTGAATTCCAGCCGGCAATTGCGCCCATGTTCGCCTCATAGCTCGCGCCGGCTTGCCAGCCATGGCCCTTGAGGAAGTTGGCGGTGGAGGCCAGCGCCGTGTTCCTGTCGCGCAGATTTCCGCTGCCGACGCCATACTTCAAGACATTTCCGGGCAGGAACTGCGTGTGGCCGATCTCGCCATGCATGGCGCCGACCGACGAGGCGCTCAACGCGCCGCGATCGACCAGCTTGAGCGCCGCGATGGCGTGCGGGGTAAAATAGTCAGGGCGGCGGCAATCATAGGCCAGCGTCACAATCGCCGAGACCGTGTTCTGGTTGCCCATGGAGGCACCGAAGCCGGTCTCCATGCCCCAGATGGCGAGCAGCACGCCCGGCGGCACGCCGTAGGTCTGTTCGATCCTGTCGAACATCGCCGCGTTCTGCTTCTTCAACGCACGGCCCCTGGAAATGATCGCGTCCCCGCCACGGCGTTTCATGAACGCTTCCACCGAGCCGCTGAAGGCCTTGTGGATGGCGCGGTCGGCGGCGATCGTCCTTGTTGCGTAAGTCGCGCTGGCCAGCGCGGACAGACCCTTCTGGCCAACGCCCTCGGCCTGTGCTTCCGCGGCAAACTGCTGTTTCCATGCGTCGAATCCGGCGCCGTTCTTGCCACAGCTGGCCGCTGCCTGAGCGGCCGTCGCCAGCCCAAAAGCCGCCACAGCGGCGGCCACGAAAATCCTTCCCTTGGCAAAAAATGCCATATCGTTCTCCTGGTTGCCTGAATCACGTCCCGGTTGCAAATCTGCCAGCGAAACGCCCGATTGTCACCGCCCACAAGGGGCTCAGCGGCGCTCGACGCTGGCGAATGCCGGGGAATTTGCGCATGATCAAGCATTAATTATGGCGCAAGCCCTATTGTGGCGGGGTCTTTATGGAAGACGTTGATGTTGTGATCATTGGCGCAGGCTCCGCGGGGCTCTCCGCGGCCAAGACGCTCAGGGCTGCCGGACTTTCCTTTACGCTTCTGGAGGCGATGAGCCGCATCGGCGGTCGCGCCTGGACCAGCGACCGGCATTTCGGCATGCCCTTCGACATCGGCTGCGCCTGGCTGCATGCCGCCGACCGCAATTGGGGAGCGAGCGCTTTGTGCGCGGCGCCTATGCGGCGGCCTGTCCCGGCCGTTCCGAAGCGCGCGCCACGCTGATGCAGCCGGTGGCGGAAAAGATCTTCTTCGCCGGCGAGCATGTCGCCGGACCGCTCATCCAGACCTGCGGCGGCGCGAGGTTGTCGGGCGAAAGCGTGGCCAGGCAAGTCATTGCACAGCTCGCGACGAAATAGCGTCGGAACGACGGGCGGCGACGGGCGTTTGGGCGATGCCCGACTCCGTCGCCCTATCCTGGGGTTCGATTACCGATGAAACTGTTCGACTGCCCTCATTGCGGCCACCGCCTTTATTTCGAAAACGCGCAATGCCTGAACTGTTCCAGCCTGGTGCTTTACGACCCGGAGCGGGCGTGTTTCACGCGTTCCGGCGCCGACGATGCCGTTCCATGCGGCAATGCCGACGAATGTGCCTGCAACTGGCGGGCCGAGCCGGGCAGAACCTTCTGCCGCGCCTGCGCGCTCAATCAATTGATCCCTGACCTTTCGGTGGACGGCAACCGCCGGCGCTGGATTCGCGTCGAGGCGGCGAAGAAACGCGCCGTCTATTCGCTGCTCGCCGTCGGCCTGCCGGTCGCGCCCACGGCCGGACCTCGGGACGAGGCCGGGCTCGCTTTCGACTTCCTCGCCGATCCGATCGGCGGCGGGCCCGGCGGCGAGCGCATCCTGACCGGCCATGACAACGGCCTGATCACCCTCAACGTCGCCGAGGCCGATTCCGCCGAGCGCGAGCGGCGGCGCGTCGAAATGGGCGAGAATTACCGCACCTTGCTCGGCCACTTCCGCCACGAGCTCGGCCACTATTACTGGGACCGGCTGATCCGCGACGATCCCGGGCGGCTTTCGGCCTTTCGCGCTCTGTTCGGCGACGAGCGGGCCGACTACGAGCAAGCGCTGAAGACCTACTACGCCAACGGCGCGCCGCCGGATTGGCAACAGCGCCATATCTCGGCCTATGCGACATCGCATCCGTGGGAAGACTGGGCCGAAACCTTTGCGCATCATCTCCACATTACCGACACGCTGGAGATGGTGCACGCGCTGAACTTCCCGCTCGGCCGGCTGGAGACGGTGGAAGCCAACGAACTGCCGCGTGGCGATACCGGCGGGCATTTGCAGTCGGCACCCGCCGAGCCCGATCCGGCGCCGGAACCGTTCGAAAGGATCCTCGCCCGCTGGCTGGTGCTGTCGGAGGCCTCCAATTCGATCAACCGCTGCATGGGGTTGCCCGATCTTTATCCTTTCGTCATTTCGGACGTGACGGCGCAAAAACTGGCCTTCGTTCACCAGCTTTTGACCGGTCCGCCGAAAAAACATGGAACAATTCGTGAGCAGGCGACGGCACTTTAGCCGGAACGCATAAGGCCTGGTTTCGTTTTTGAGCCCGAGGGAGCGTTGAAAACGGAGAGTAAAACCATGAAACGCATACTGTTTCCGGCGGTTGCCGGCGCGCTGCTCGCCGTGTCGGGCGCGGCCCTTGCCGACACGCCCGTCTCGGCAGTGGCCGATCTGAATGTCCGCGCCGGCCCGGGCCCGCAATATCCCGTCATCGGCGTGCTGGCGGCCGGCCAGTCGGCGACGCTCACTGGCTGCATCGCGAACAGCAAATGGTGCACTATCGCCGAGGCCGGCGGTAACGGCTGGGTCTATTCCGACTATGTGACGGGCGACTTCGGCGGCAGCCGCGTGGTGCTCACGCGCCGGCCGGCCGATGCCGATATCGCTGTCGTGACGCCGCCTGCCGACGATGTCTATTCGCAGGACGACTACACCGGCGCCATCGTTGCGAGCGATCCGGTCGATCCGATCGCCAGGCCGCCGGCCGAGGTCGGCACCTACGTCACCACGCATCGGGTCGATCCGGTCTATCTCGAGGGCGAAGTGGTGACCGGCGCGGTGCTGCCCGACACAGTCGAGTTGCGCGAGATCCCTGACTACAACTATCGCTATGTCTATGTGAACAACCAGCCGGCGCTGGTCGATCCGGGCACGCGGCGCATCGTCTATGTGATGCGCTGACCAACGGTGATTTTGGAAGAGCGGCCGCCGGAAAATGGGCGGCCGCTCGTTTGAAGAAACGCCAACACCGGGTCAGGCTGCCTGCATCGGCTCGCTGGCGTCGATTTAAGCCTTCTTTGCCGTGCCCTCCACCAAGAGGTCATAGCCGGGCGGCTTCGCCGATGCTTCACGCCCTTGGATGCGCCCGTTCGTAGACTTCGAGCAGCCTTGCCGTGTCGACGCCGGTATAGACCTGGGTGGTCGACAGGCTGGCATGGCCGAGCAGCTCCTGGATGGTGCGCAGGTCGCCGCCGCGCCCAAGCAGATGCGTTGCGAAGGAATGGCGCAACGCATGCGGCGTCGCGGTGTCCGGCAGGTTGAGCGCCGAGCGCAGCTTCGCCATCTCGCGCTGGACGATCGCCGGGTTCAGCGGTCCGCCGCGCGCGCCGCGAAACAGCAACTCCTTCGGATCGATATGGAAGGGGCAGAGCTGCCGGTATTCGGCGACCGCACGTGACGCCACCGGCAGCACCGGAACCAGCCGCGTCTTGCCACCCTTGCCGGTGATGCGCAGCATGGTGTCTGCTTCCGTGGCGAGGTCGGCGCCGGTCAGCCCAAGCGCTTCCGAGATGCGCAGGCCGGAACCGTAAAGCAGCGTCAGCACGGCAGCATTGCGGGCTGCGATCCACGGCTCTTCCGCCAGCTGACCCTCCATGGCCACGACCTGTTTCGCATCGCTCGCCGTCAGCGGCTTGGGCAGCGATTTCGGCTGGCGCGGCGCGCGCAGCGCCGCCGCACCCGCC
>NZ_JHQR01000121.1 GCF_014843825.1 Mesorhizobium silamurunense | reverse complement strand
CAGGCGGCGGCGAGCGCCGGCTGGGTCAACGCAGCGGTGCTGCCGCCGATCGACACGATTGTCGTAGCGCTGTGGAAGGGGCTCGCCGGCGGCAGCCTGCTCGGTGATATCGCCATCAGCCTGCAGCGCGCCGGCCTTGCCTTCGCGGCGGCCGTCGTCGTCGCTATCCCGCTCGGTCTGGTCATGGGCCAGGTGCGGGCCGTGGAAACCGCGCTCGACCCGATCCTGCAGCTCTTCCGCCAGACCTCGGCGCTGGCGCTCTACCCGGTGTTCATCCTTCTGCTCGGACTGGGCGAGGCCTCTAAGGTCTTCGTCATCTTCTGGGCGACGCTGTTTCCGCTGCTGCTCAACACGATCAGCGGCGTCAAGGAGGTCGATCCGAAGCTGCTCGAGATGGCGCGGGTCTATGGCGCCCGGCGGCTGACCATATTCCGCCGCGTCGTTTTGCCGGGCGCCGTGCCCTCGATCTTCGTCGGCTTGAGGCTCGGCGCCACCACCGCGCTGCTGCTGCTCATCGCCTCGGAAATGATCGGCGCCAACAAGGGCATCGGCTTCCAGGTGATGAATGCGCAGTACAACTTCCAGATCCCGCTGATGTTCGCGGCGATCGTCATCCTCGCAGCGCTCGGCCTGATCGCCAACCAGGCGCTGGTCAGCCTGCAGCGGCGGCTCTGCCGCTGGAGCAGCACCGTCGGCTAAGTCGCCAATCTTTCACCGTCGTTCCTGAAACCATGAAAGGCCGGACCATGACCATCACACGACGTTCGCTTCTCCTGCGTGCCCCGCTTGCCGCCAGCATCATCGCCGCCGGCCTGCCTTCGATCGCGCGCTCGCAAGCCGCTTCCATCAAAATCCGCTATCTCGCCAGCCGCGGCAGCTTCTCCCCGCATGAGCTCGCCGCTGAGCTCGGCTATTTCAAGGGCCTCGGCATCGAGCTCGAGAATGTCGGCTATGCCGCGGGCGGCCCGGAGTCGCTCTTCGCGCTCGCTTCCGGCAGCGTCGACCTTGGCTCGGCTGCGACGCCGGCCGTGATCAACTCCATCGCCGGCGGCAACGACTTCGTCGCCGCCTATCCGAGCAACGGCATCAACAGCCAAGTCAAAAGCGTCTTCTACGTGCTCGAGGACAGCCCGATCAAATCGATCGCCGACATTGCCGGCAAGACGATCTCGGTCAACACGCTCGGCGCTCATCTCGACTATACGGTGCGCGAGGCGCTGCACGGCATCGGCCTGCCGCCGGACGCCGCAAAGCTCGTCGTGGTGCCGGGGCCGCAGCTCGAGCAGACCTTGCGCTCGCACCAGGTCGATGTCGCGGGCCTCGGCTATTGGCAGGCAACCTTCGCCGGCCAGCTGGTCAGCAATGGCGGCGTGCGCGGCGTTTTCAACGACACCGATGTGCTCGGCGAGATCGCCGGCGGTTTCATCGTGCTGCGGCGCGATTTCATCGCGGCCAATCCCGACGCCGCCCGCAACTTCGTCGAACAGTCGGCGCGCGCCGCCGACTGGTCGCGGCAAAATCCGGACGAGGCGCGCAAGGTGCTCGCCGATGTCCTCAACAAACGCGGCGAGAATGGCGAGCTGGCGCGCTACTGGACGGGCTTCGGCTTGCGCGAAAAGGCGGCGGTGACCGACCGCGACGTCGACTTCTGGGTGAGCATCCTCGAGCGTGACGGCCGTTTGCCGAAGGGCAAGCTCAAGGCTGCCGACATCCTCTACCGCCCCGGCGAAACCAAGACCAACTGAGCAAGGAGGCTGGCGCCATGGCTATCGCACGCGGCGGCGAGGTCACGATACGCGACCTGTCGAAATCCTTCAGCCTCGGCGGGCGCCAGCTTGCGGTGCTGCGCTCGCTCAATCTCGACATCCGCTCCGGCGAATGCCTCGTCATCGTCGGCGCCAGCGGCTCCGGCAAGACGACGCTGCTGCGCATCCTGGCCGGGCTGGAGCGGGCCGATGGCGGCGCCGTCGCGATCGACGGGAGAGAGATCGAGGGCGTCGGCGAGGAACGGGCGGTGATCTTCCAGGAGCCGCGCCTGCTGCCCTGGCTGACCGTGCTCGGCAATGTCGCTTTCGGCCTCGAAGTGCGCGGCGTATCCAAGGCGGAAGCCGAGAAGCGTGCGCGCTTCTATATCGCGCTGGTCGGCCTTGCCGAGTTCGCCGATGCCTATCCAAGGCAGCTTTCCGGTGGCATGGCGCAGCGCGTCGGCATCGCGCGGGCGCTGACGGTGCAGCCCGAGATCCTGCTGCTCGACGAGCCGCTCGGGGCTCTCGACGCCATGACCAAGATCTCCATGCAGGAGGAACTGGCGCGCATCTGGAATGAGGAGAACGTCACCATGGTCGTAGTCACCCATGACCTGGAAGAGGCGATCTATCTCGCCGACCGGGTGCTGATCCTGCCCAAGGAGAAGGGCGGCGCGGAGCGGCTCATCGATGTGGATCTTCCACGCCCGCGCGACCGCAGCGAAAGCCGCTTCGTGCGCTACCGCGAGGAATTGCTGCGCGAGTTCGGCCTGCATTGAGGCTTTGAAATTCAGGCGGTGCCGGCCTTACCTGAATCTCAACACAACACACCTTAGGCGACGTCGGCAGTTTCGCCGCTGTTCAGCGCATCGCGCAACGTTTGGATTTGCCGGTTCAGGGCATCGAGCTCAGCCAGCGTCATGCCCGAGCGCTCGATCAGCGTCTCGTTGAGGCAATTGCACCGGACAAGCAGCTTGCGTCCGGCGGGTGTCAGATCGACCTGCACCTGACGCTCATCGGTCTGGCTGCGCTGGCGGGTGAGCAGGCCAGCCTGTTCCATTCGCTTCACCAGCGGCGTAATGGTGCTCGATTCCAGGGCGAGCCGGTGCGCGATGCTGCCCACTGATATGCCGTCCGCCTCGCTGAGCGCGTTCAGCACCAGATATTGCGGATACGTGATCCCCATCTCGTCCAGCATCGGCTTGTAGGTACGATTGATTGTCATGCTGGTGGCGTAAAGCGTGAAACAGAGCTGATTGTCCAAGGGAAGAGGCACGACGCGTTCCTTTTGCCGACTGAGCACCGATCATGTACCACGGAAAATATTATCGTGATACATATTTTATGGACAAGCGAGCTCGAAGACGTTACGCATATCCTTATCGCGATATTATTTATGGCGAAAATTACATAGGAGATGGAGATGACTGAAGCTTCGCAGACCAAGGCCGGCTCCGGCAGCGGCACGATCACCACCAAGGACGGAACGCAGATCTTCTACAAGGACTGGGGGACCGGTCAGCCGATCGTCTTCCACCATGGCTGGCCGTTGAGCAGCGACGACTGGGACGCCCAGATGCTGTTCTTCCTGTCCAAGGGCTATCGCGCCATCGCGCATGACCGCCGCGGACATGGCCGCTCCAGCCAGACCGACACCGGCAACGAGATGGACACCTATGCCGCCGACGTGGCGGCGCTGACCGCGCATCTCGACCTCAAGGACGCCATCCATGTCGGGCATTCGACCGGCGGCGGCGAGGTGGCGCGCTATGTCGCCCAGTATGGTTCCGGCGGCCGCGTCGCCAAGGCCGTGCTGATCGGCGCAGTGCCGCCGATCATGCTCAAGACCGATGCCAATCCCGGCGGCCTGCCGATCGGGGTGTTCGACGGTTTCCGCGCGGCGCTGACTGCCAACCGCGCCCAGTTCTTCCGCGACGTTCCGGCCGGTCCGTTCTACGGCTTCAACCGTCCGGGCGCGACGGTGTCGGAGGGCGTGATCGACAATTGGTGGCGCCAAGGCATGATGGGCGGCGCCAAGGCGCATTACGACTGCATCAAGGCGTTCTCCGAGACTGACTTCTCCGAGGACCTGAAGAAGATCGATGTGCCGGTGCTGGTCATGCATGGCGACGACGACCAGATCGTTCCGATCGCGGATTCGGCGCTGCTTTCGATCAAGCTGCTCAAGAAGGGTGAGCTCAAGGTGTACAAGGGTTTTCCGCACGGCATGGCCACGACCCACGCCGACGTGATCAACGCCGACCTCTTTGCCTTCTTCAAGGCTTAGGTTCCATGGGCAAAAACAAAGCACCCGCCCCGGGGCGGGTGCTTTCTCATAGGAAACTCAGGTTCATCGGATTGCAGCTTCAGCCTAGGCCTTCCGCGCTTCCTTCATGCGAGCGGATGAATCCGATCTATCCGAGACGCAGCCCGTGCCGCTCGGCGAGGACGGGGATGCTGCTGAAGTCGATATCGAGTTGATAGCGGGCGACAATCTCGCCGATTGCAGCCTCGTCCATAGGCTGAGCGGCCAGCAGCGGTGCCAGTTCGCGAAAATATCCTTCGAACCCGGCTGGCGATATCAACTCGAGCAGGCGCGCCTCCTCGTCACCGGCGTTCCAAAAGGCGTGCGGGATGCCGCGCGGCTTCATGACCAGGTCTCCCGGTCCGGCCACCAATAGGTCCTCGCCAAGCTGCAGTCCGATGCGGCCTTCAAGGATGTAGGAGTATTCGTCCTCGTTGCGGTGCGTGTGTAATGGTGCGCCGAGAGCTCGCGCCGGCAATCGATGTTCGACGAGACTGAATGCCCGATTGGTCGTGTCGCCATCAATCATGTAGCGAGCACCAAGAGCAAAGAGATGTACGAGCTGGCCCTCATCGGAGCCGAGCACGCTGCGAGCGGTTTCCATTTCGCTTTTCCTTTTCATCTTACACGTTGTAAGCTGATAATGCATGACCACATGAAAGCTGTCAAGTTTCATCTAACATGATGTAAGGCGAAATTATGAGCACGCGAAAATACCAGCAGAAGAAGCGTGCCGAGCGCGCAGCGGAGACGCGGCAATCGATTCTGGATGCGACGATCGAACTCCATCGCACCGTCGGACCGGCGGCGACGCAGATCAGCGAAATCGCCAGTCGCGCCGGTGTGCAGCGGGTAACCGTCTATGACCATTTCCCCGACGAGCAGTCGCTGCTTGCCGCTTGCTCATCTCACTGGCGTACACTTCATCCGGCGCCTGACCCGGCGGTGTGGCTGGCGATCAAGGAACTGCCCATGCGCCGGCGCCGCGTTTTGCAAGACCTTTACGCATGGTATCGGGAGACGGAGCCGATGACGGCCAACGTTCTGCGGGACGCGGAGTTGCGACCGGCCCTCAAGCAAATCCTCGATCAAGGGCTCGGACGGTACATCGATGCCGTCCACCGGATTCTGGCGGAAACAACCGCGACCAGTGGCGAGCGGCAGAGATACGTGAATGCCGCAGTACGCGCAGTCATCAATTTCCACACATGGCGAGCGCTCGCTTCGGTCGGCAACGACGACGAGGCGGCGGAACTCGCGGCAGGGCTGATCGAGTTGGCGGCGACGGCCTAGCGCTAACCTGCCCGCCAGCCAAAGACTTTGCCTATCCAGCCTTCCGGGCTTCCCTCATGTTCGGCAAGAACACGGTGAGCAGGCCGAGGAAGGGCAGGTACGAGCAGATCTGGTAGACGAAGTCGATGCCCTTCACGTCGGCGATGATGCCGAGCACCGCCGCGGCGATGCCGCCCATGCCGAAGGCGAAGCCGAAGAAGATGCCGGCGATCATGCCGACGCGGCCGGGGACCAGCTCCTGCGCGAAGACGACGATGTTGGAGAAGGCCGACGACAGGATCAGGCCGATCAGCACGGTGAGCACCATCGTCCATTCCAGATTGGCGTAAGGCAGCGCCAGGGTGAACGGCAGCACGCCGACGATCGAGAACCAGATCATCGCCTTCTGGCCGTAGCGGTCGCCGAACGGGCCGCCGAGCAGGATGCCAAGCGCCGAGGCGCCGAGGAACAGGAACAGCATCACCTGCGACATCTGCACCGAAACGCCGAACTTATGGATGGCGTAGAAGGTGTAGTAGCTGGAGAGCGAGGCGATATAGGCGTTCTTGGTCAGCACCAGCAGCGTCAGCACCGCCAATGCCCACATGACCTTGCTGCGCGGGAAGGGCGAGACGTGGGCCGCCTGCTTGCGGGTGGCCATCGTGGCGCGCAGCCGGCTGTACCAGCCGCCGACCTGCCACAGAACGATGATGCCGATCAGCGAGCCGACGGCGAACCAGGAGATGCTGGTCTGGCCGAAAGGCACGACGATGAAGGCGGCGAGCAGCGGTCCCATCGCCTGGCCGAAATTGCCGCCGACCTGGAACAGCGATTGCGCCAGGCCGAAGCGGCCGCCGGAGGCGAAGCGGGCGATGCGCGAGGATTCCGGATGGAAGATCGCCGAGCCGATGCCGATCAGCGAGGCGCCGATCAGGAGCAGCCAGTAATGGCCGGCATGAGCGAGCACCACCAGCCCGACCAGCGACGAGGCCATGCCCCAAGGCAAGGAATAGGGCATCGGCCGCTTGTCGGTGACCATGCCGATCACCGGCTGCAGCAGCGAAGCCGTAACCTGGAAGGTGAAGGTCAAAAGGCCGATCTGCCAGAAATCGAGACCGTAATTGTCCTTAAGCAGCGGATAGATAGCCGAAAGCAGCGACTGCATGATGTCGTTGACGCAGTGGCAGAAGCTCACCGCAAGAATGACGGTGAAGGCCGTGGCTTGCACCGAGATGTTGCTTGCCGTCGCCGGTGCGGCGACGGAGGTGGCTGTCGTATCGGTCAAGGCAATGCTCCGTGGTCTTTTTGGCGGCGAACCGCAGGCAGTCTGATAGGACGCTCGCCTTATAATGTACTTGAATGGCGACTTCTTTCGTGGTTTGGTCCAATAGTTTCGCAAGTGGGCCACATCCGATGCCGCATGGCCGGGAAATCTTCAGGGGCGACGCCGCCGAGCTCGGCCGGCTGCACGAAAGCCGCTGGCAATGGCTGGAGCAGGCTGTCGGGCCGGCGGTCGCGTTGCCGACCGAATATCCCGACGGTTACCACGTGCCGCGGCACCGCCACAGCCGCAGCCAGTTGCTGCACGCGCTGGTCGGCGTGGTGCTGGTGACGACTAGGCACGGCCGCTGGATGGTCCCGCCCGACCATGCGATGTGGATACCGGCCGGCATCGAGCATTCCGTCGAGATGCTGGGCGATGTCTCGATGCGCTCGGTCTATGTCATGCCGGATGCTATTCCCGGCTTGCCGGAGGGCTTACGCGTCGTCGGCATCACGGAGCTGATGCACAGCCTGATCGTGGAATCGGAGAAGCTGCCGCAGGGCGGCGAGCTCGAAGGGCGCGCGGGACTGATCATGGGGCTTCTGCTGCACGAGATCCCGAACCTGCCGGAGCGGCCGCTTGGCCTGCCTTTCCCGTCGGACCCGAAGCTCGCGGCGCTCTGCCGGCGCTTCGTGGCGTCACCTTCGCCGCATGCCACGATCGACGAATGGGCGGATGCCGCGGGCATGAGCCGGCGCTCCTTCACCCGCGCCTTCCATCGCCAGACCGGACTGTCGCTGTCGACATGGCGCCAGCAGGCCTGCCTGTTCGCCGCGCTGCCCAGGCTTGCCGATGGCGAGCCGATCACCAGGGTGGCGCTCGACCTCGGCTACGACAGCGTGCCGGCCTTCATCACCATGTTCAAGCGCATGCTTGGGGCCTCGCCACGCGGTTATATGCGCGGCGCGCGTGAGGCTGGCGAAGGCAGCAAGCGCCTGACCGGTTCAGTTCAGGCCAGCGGCGCCGCGCTCTAGTCGAAAAGGCTCGAGACCGATTCCTCGGTCGCCGTGCGCGAAATGGCTTCGCCCATCAGGTCGGCTATCGAGATGACGCGGATGTTGGGCGCGTCGAGCACGGCCTGGCTCGGCTGGATGGAATCGGTGATCACCAGTTCCTGCAGCTTCGAGCCGGCGATGCGGGTGACGGCGCCGCCTGAGAGCACGCCATGGGTGATATAGGCGGTGACGCTGGTGGCACCGTTGGCGAGCAGGGCGTCGGCAGCGTTGCAGAGCGTGCCGCCGGAATCGACGATGTCGTCGATCAAGAGGCAGTCCTTGCCGGCCACGGCGCCGATGATGTTCATGACCTCGGATTCGCCGGGGCGTTCACGGCGCTTGTCGACGATGGCGAGCTGAGCGTCGAAGCGCTTGGCCAGCGCGCGCGCCCGCACCACGCCGCCGATGTCGGGTGACACGACGACGACGTTGCCGAGCTGCTTGTATTTCGCCTTCACGTCGCGGGCCATCACCGGCACCGAGAACAGATTGTCGGTCGGGATGTCGAAGAAGCCCTGGATCTGGCCGGCATGCAGGTCGAGCGTCAGCACACGGTCGGCGCCGGCCCGGGTGATCATGTTGGCGACCAGCTTGGCCGAGATCGGCGTGCGGCCGGAGGCGCGGCGGTCCTGCCTGGCATAGCCGAAATAGGGGATGACCGCCGTGATGCGCCTTGCCGAGGAGCGCATGAAGGCGTCCATCATGATGAGCAGTTCCATCAGGTGGTCGTTGGTCGGATAGGAGGTCGACTGCAGGATGAAGACATCCTCGCCGCGCACGTTCTCCTGGATCTCGACGAAGATCTCCTGATCGGCGAAGCGCCTGACGCTGGCCTTACCCAGCGGGATGTTGAGATAGCGAGCGACCGCTTCGGCCAGCACCCTATTGGAATTGCCCGCGAAAAGCTTCATGCACCGTTCCTGGTGAAGGATGGAGAGACCCGACAGACTCTCATGAGCCTTTTAAGCGGGCTTTTAGCGGCCCGCGCCGGTATTGCAAGCCTCGTGATCGGGAATCCTTCGACAAGGCGCAACAAAGGCCGTCGGCATCGCAAGCCGGCAACACAACAGATCGCACTAGCCGGCGCCACCGCTGCCGAGCCAGGCGGTGAACTGGTCGATCGTCTGATCGGCGATCGCCTGCATGGTCGCCGGCGCGACCGCCGGCCAACCCTCGCCGCTGCCGACGGAAGGCGCCTTCTGCTGGCCATTGATGCGATGCAGGCGGTTGCCCGATGGGTCGTAGATGTCCCAGACATAGATGACGGTGGTGTCCTTGCCCTCGGACATCGTCGAAAAATAACCTTTCAGCACATGCGTCGCCGTCTGGTCGGTGCTGCCGACGAGCGTCACGCCGCGCTGCCTGGCGCGCACCTGCAGTTCCGCTGTCAAGGGTGCCGCGGCCTCCACGGAGGCCCCGACGATCGGCGCCACCTGCAGCCGGGTCTTGGCGATGGCGGCGGTCTGGGCCGGCGTGGCGGATGTCGAAGCGGCCGCCGTCGCCGCGGGGGCTGGCGAGGTCGTGGTCGGGGAGGTAGTGGCCGATGTGCCCTGGGTGGCCGGCAAAGCCTGGGCCGAATTAGCCGGCGGCTTGACGGCGGAAGGATCGAGAACGTCCTTGGCGTTGGTGCAAGCGGCAAGCGCCAGCGCCGCAAGCAATGACACGGTCGTCACCTGCGATCGTCTCATTTGCCCGAACACTCCCTGGTGGCGACGCGCCCGCGTGAACCAACCATTATGGATTCACTGTACGATCAAGTCGAGATCATGGCGGGAGAGCGGCTTCGGCGCCGATTCCGTGGTGAGGTAGGTGCGGCCAAGCGTCATCGCCGTTTCGGTTTCTGAATCCATGATGATCATGTGCGCGAACAGCGTCATGCTGGGCGCGATCGGCTCCGGATTGCCCTGGTAGAACATCGGCATATCCATCCAGGATGGCGTGAAGCGGGCGCCGACCGAGTAGCCGCAGGCATTCAGCCGGTGCTTGGTCAGACTATGCGCTTCGAGCGTGCGGGCATGCGCATCGAAGACATCACCGAAGGTGTTGCCCGGCATCATCGCCTTCTCGACCGCAAGCAGCGCGGCGCGGGCAGCATCGAACAGTTCCTGGTGGCGCTTCGAGACCTTGCCGGTCAACACCGTGCGCATCATCGGAGCGTGGTAGTGATGGAAGACGCCCGCCCATTCGAGCGTCAGCTGGTCGTTCTTGGTAAGCTTGCGGCGCCCGGCCTTGTAGCGGCAAAGCAAGGCATCGGCGCCGGAACCGATGATGTACTCGTTGGCTGGATAGTCGCCGCCGCCGGCAAAAACGGCACCTTGCATGGCGGCAAGGATAAGGCCCTCGTCGCCGCCCTGCTTGATCAGCGGCAAAGCGGCATCGAGCGCATCGTCGGAAAGGCTTGCCGCCTTTTCCGCCTTGGCGACTTCAGCCGGGCTCTTGAAGAGCCGCAGCCGGCCGACGATGCCGGACGCATCGGCGATCTGGCCGAAGGTCTGTAGCTGTTCATCCACGCGGCGGCCATTGTAGGCGGTCAGGCCATGCGTGTCGTATTCGACGCCGATGCGGGCGCCGAGCAGATCGAGGTCGTTGAGCAGGTTGCGCAGGTCGATCGCGGGGTTGGCGCCGTCGCGGTCGGTCCACAGCACGATATTCTCGATGGTCGAGGTGTGGCGCGCTTGTCTCAAATCGGCCGAGCGGGTGAGCAGCACCATCGAGCCGTCGGCCTTAACCACCAGGCACTGGAAGAAGCAGAAGCCGAAGGTGTCGTAGCCGGTCAGCCAGTACATGCTCTCCTGCGCGAACAAAAGCACGGCGTCGAGCTTCTTCTCGGCCATCTCGATCAGCAGCCGGTCGCGCCGCGCGTCGAATTCCGAACGTTCGAAATGCAGCGCCATTACTCTTTCTCCAGAACGATTGCCGAAACCTGGCGCCCATAATCCGCTTCCTTGCGGTGAGTGGTGCGCCGGTAGGAATAGAAAAGATCTTCTTCCGCGTAAGTGCAGCGGCCGAGGCCCTCGGCGGTCACGCCGGCGCTTAGCAGCCGGTCGACCGTATATTGGTTGAGGTCGAACATCGAGTGGCCGGGACTGGCCGACGGCCTGAAATAGCGCTGATTGCCTGCATCGGCTTCGACGAAGCGGGCGACGAATTCGGGCCCGACCTCGTAATTGTCGGGTCCGATGGAAGGGCCAAGCACGGCGACGATGCGCTCGCGGCGGGCGCCGAGGCCTTCCATCGCGGCAACCGTGTTTTCGAGCACGCCGGTGAAGGCGCCTTTCCAACCGGCGTGTGCCGCGCCGACGACGCGGGCTTCAGCGTCGGCGAACAGGACCGGGCCGCAATCGGCCGTCGAGGCGCCGACGGCGACGCCTGGCCGATCGGTGACGATGGCATCGGCCTTGGGGCGAGGGCTTGCGAAAGGCTCCCTGGCGATGACCACATCGGGGGAATGGACCTGGTGCGCGGTGAGGAGATGATCCGCCGGCACGCCCATCCAGTCGGCAACACGGCGACGGTTCTCGGCGACCAGTGTTTGATCGTCACTGGAGCCTGTGCCGATGTTGAGGCCATGGTAGATGCCGCCGGACACGCCGCCGACGCGGGTGAAATAGCCGTGGCGTATGCCTTGCGCCTTCTCAAGCAGAGGCGAGCGTACTGGATCGGGTCTGGTCTGATTCAGCATGGATGGGTTTGTTGTCCGCGCAGGCCGTTTCGTCAAGGTGAAGTTCAGCAAGGGGCGAAGCTCGGGCAAGTGGCGGGACCAGCTTGCACGGACTGGCTGCAGATGTCAGCCCGTTTTCGCCGCCGGCTTGATCGTCATCACCTTGAACAGCTTACCCATTGCATCGGGGCCGGCGAGGCGTTCGACGGCCTCGGAAATCGTCTGCCGCTCGCCGTCGTCGGCCTTGGCGCCGAGTGCGCCGGCGCGCTCGAGCAGGCCCATGCCGAGCAGGAATTCGCCCTGCGTGGTCAGTTCCGCGTCGAGGCCGTGCGCGCGGGCGCT